>JAGGVC010000006.1 GCA_021158185.1 bacterium
ATCGGTGAATGGTGCCTTGTGCACACGGGGTTTATCATTCAGCGACTGAGCGAAGAGGAAGCCGAGGAAACGCTTCGGCTTCTGCGTGAGTATATTGACGCCGTACCGGAAATGACCGGTGATCGGCAGGGAGATCGTGGTGCTTAACGAGGAAAGATTCCGCGATCCCCGATTGGCCAAAGCGCTGATAGATCGGATTCAAAAGCTGATTGAAACTGTCGCACAAAGGAAAGAAGGGCTTCTCGGTACGGATGAAAATCCGATCAATCTAATGGAAGTATGCGGTACGCACACCGTCAACATTTTCCGAAGCGGGCTAAGGAGCATCTTCGACGAAATGCCGGGGCTTAGGCTTCTATCGGGCCCCGGATGCCCGGTGTGCGTGACTACGAATATGGATATCGACGCCGCGCTCGCGATCGCGGCTAGGGACGATGTCGTCTTCGCGACGTTCGGAGATATGGTGAAAGTACCCGGAAGCAAGAAGAGTTTTGCCGTTCTCAAGGCTGAAGGTGCAAGCATCAGGTTGATTTATTCACCGACAGAGCTTATCGAGATCGCAGAGTCCGCGCCCGATAAGCAGGTTTCGTTTCTCTCAATCGGCTTTGAGACGACGACGCCAGGCATCGCATATGCGATAAAGAAGGCCAAGGCGCTCGGCATAAGGAATCTATCGATTGTCGCGTCGAATAAGCTCGTTCCACCCGCACTCAACGCGCTGTGCGCAAATCCTGATGTGAACCTGAACGGCTTCGTTCTGCCGGGGCATGTAACGACGATAATCGGGCTTGCCCCGTACGAGCCGGTCGCACGAGATTTCGCGATGCCGTGTGTGGTGACGGGTTTCGAGCCGGTGGATATATTACGGGGCGTCGAAATGCTCGTTGCCCAGTTATCGGAAGGCCGCGCCGAGGTTGAGTGCGCGTACAGGCGAGCGGTGCCGGTTAACGGCAATCCCGATGCAAGAAAGATAATGTCGCAGGTTTTCGAGCCGACCGATATGCGATGGCGCGGGCTTGGCGTGATTCCACAGTCTGGGCTGAAGCTCAATGCGCAGTACGAGGATTTCGACGCGCGGAATAGGTTCAATGTTGAAGCCTCAGAAGAGATTGAGAATCCGAAGTGCAGATGCGGTGATGTGCTCATCGGGAAGTGCCTGCCGACCGAATGCGAGCTTTTCGGGCGCGGATGCGATCCTGAGCATCCATTGGGCGCGTGCATGGTGAGTTCAGAAGGAACTTGCGCGGCGTATTATCGGTTTGGGTTCACATAAATGGAAAAGATGATCAGATTGGCACATGGTGCAGGCGGTGTTCTATCGCATGAACTGCACAAATACATTGTCGAGCGGCTCGGCGGGCAGGATGCGAGCGCGCTTGCCGACGGTGCGGTGCTCGACCTCGATGAAATGGGCGCGGGGCAGGGCGGCAGGCTGGTGTTTACCACCGACAGCTTTGTCATCGTACCAAGAAAATTTCCTGGAGGAGATATCGGCAAGCTTGCGGTGTGCGGGACGATAAACGATCTTGCAGTTATGGGTGCAAGGCCGGTTGCGATTTCGATGGCGCTTGTTATAGAGGAAGGGCTTGAAACTGAGAAGCTCGGCGAATATCTTGAGAGCGCTGCGATGGTCGCTGCCGAATGCGATGTACGGATCGTGACAGGCGATACGAAGGTCGTGGAAAGGGGTAGTGCGGACAGGCTTTTCATTAACACGAGCGGAATCGGCATCACAGAAGGTGGTAATGAAATCGGCCCGCAGATGGCGCGGCCAGGACAGAAGATTCTGATAAACGGGAACTTGGGAGACCACTCGATTGCCGTTGTTTCTGCGCGTGAGGGGTTATCGTTTGCAGGCCAGATCGAGAGCGACTGTGCGCCGCTTTTCGGGTTGATCGGAAACGTGCTTGAAGCTGCCGGTGGAAAAGTAAAGGTGATGCGTGATCCAACCAGAGGCGGGCTTGCAAGCGTACTGAATGAGATAGCCGGATCGAGCCGTGTGAACATTAGGATCGACGAGGCCGAGATTCCGGTGAACGATAAAGTTATGGGTGCCTGCGGGCTTCTCGGATACGACGTTTTTCACTTGGCTAACGAGGGTAAGTGCGTGTTCTTCATCGAGGATGACGACGGCGCGGTCGAAAACGCGCTTCAAGCAATGCACGCGCATCCGCTCGGACGCGATGCCGCGGTCATTGGCGAAGTTGAAGGAATAGTAGATGAAGGCGCGACGCCGCGCGTTATCCTTAAAACGATTATAGGCGGAAGGCGCATCATCGATGTGCTTACGGGCGATTTGCTGCCGAGAATCTGCTGAGTGAAGGAAACTGGTATCTTATGGCACCTTTTCCGGAATCCTGCACCTGTTTTTTGATCATTTTCGGTGCGGTGCGGTAAAAATAGATGACATTGGGCGCTT
Organism: bacterium; assembly: GCA_021158185.1. Classification (GTDB taxonomy): domain Bacteria; phylum 4484-113; class 4484-113; order JAGGVC01; family JAGGVC01; genus JAGGVC01. The sequence continues at coordinate 2,420 of JAGGVC010000006.1, forward strand.
GCAACTATCAGAGGTGTAATTATGCAAACAGTTTATCTTGATCATTCGGCAACATCTTATGTGCTTCCGGAAGTGTTGGAGGCGATGCTGCCGTATTTCAGCGACCAGTTCGGCAATCCGTCGAGCCTCCACTCACTTGGACGTGCGAACAGAAAAATCCTGGAAGATTGCAGGGAACGCGTTGCGGATTTGATGAGAATTGAACACGCTGACGTGATTTTCACGGGCAGCGGAAGCGAAGCGGACAACCTGGCCATCATCGGCAGCCTGCTTGCGCAGCGTGATAAAGGAAATCACATCATCATATCCACAATTGAGCATCACGCTGTCGAGCACACTTGCGAGTTTGCAAAGAAATATCTCGGAGCCGAAGTAACGTACGTGCCGGTTGACGAATACGCAAGGCTGCGACTCGATAAGCTCGAAGACGCGATAACGGATAAAACGGTGCTCGTATCGATAATGAGCGCCAACAACGAGGTAGGCACGATTCAGGATATTGATGCGATTGCCGAGATATGCAAGAAAAAGGGCGTGAGATTCCACAGCGACGTTGTCCAGTCCATCGGCCTTCATGACCTTGACCTGAAAAATAAACCAATAGATATGGCGAGCTTTGCAGCGCACAAATTCTACGGGCCGAAGGGCGTGGGCTGTCTGATCAAGCGAAAGGGGCTTAAGATCGTGCCGCTCGTCCACGGCGGAGCACAGGAATTCGGGCTGCGTGCGGGAACGGAGAACATACCCGGCATCGTAGGACTGACGAAAGCGCTCGATATTGCGATGACTCATATGCCCGAAAACATCGAAAGGCTTACCGCTCTGCGAGACAAGTTCGTAAAAAACGTGTTGGAGAACATTACCGATACGCACCTGAACGGTCATCCGACATTCAGGCTTCCGCACAACGCGAATATAGGCTTTTCCAGGATCGAAGGTGAAAGTATCCTGCTTCAACTCGATATGCACGGAATCGCAGCATCGAGCGGTAGCGCGTGCACTTCGAACAGCCTCGATCCGAGTCACGTGCTTACGGCGATGGGACTTGAACCTGTCGTAGTACAAGGCAGTGTGCGATTCACGCTGGGGCATCGTACGACTGATGAAGATATTGACTACGTTCTCGAAATCTTGCCTGGCATCATCGAAAAACTGAGAAGCATCAGCGCGGTGTATTGATTTCTAATTAAGCCTGTTTTGTGAGCATCACTGAAGTTTATGCAGGGCGGCTATTCTCCAGAAAACGATCCTCTGAAGATAAAGTCTGATTGGGGCTTGCGCGGCGAGGGAAATTCGCGTTCCTGAAGCTCGTCCGGAAGGAAGTCCCGCGGCGCAATCTTCCCGATTGCAATTGCAACAATCGGAGTGTAGCCTTCAGGAATATCCAACTTTTCGATTGCCTCTTCCGCGCTGAATCCGGCCATTGTGTGTGTTACGTAGCCGCGGCGCGTGGCTTCAAGAGCGAGGAAGCCGCAAGCGCAGCCGCAGTCGTAGAAACTCCATTTGTTAGGCTCGCCATTGTGGCTGAATGTATCCTTGGCTGCGACGATTAAAAGGGCGGAGGCTTTTTTTGCCCAGTCCCAGTTATATTGAACCAGTATGGCTTTGAACCTGTCGAAATTCGGTGTTCCCGACAGTGCGAAAACGAAGCGCCACGGTTGTTCGTTATAGGCGCTTGGAGCGAATCGTGCGGCCTCAAAAATGGCGAACAGATCATCGCGCAGAATCGGATCCCCCGTCATTGATCTCGGAGACCAGCGTTCAAGGATATGCGGAAGGATTTCGTATTCTGCAAGCCGATTGTCGTGTCCCATTATCGAAATCATGGCTCAAAACTCCTCAAAAGAGCAAATCGTTAGCCGGATTGTATGTTCGCTTACACTAATGTGCGTTCACAAATGGCGTCTCGTTCCGGAATCTGTTACGGTTCCGGAGTCGGCGTAGTTTAGCAAAAAAACGGTGCAATTCTATCTTCAGAAACCTTCACCGCCCATTTCACGAACAAACGGGTTTGAACGCTTTTCTACGCCAATCGTAGTCGACGAACCGTGGCCAGGGAAAACCCGCGTATCATCAGGCAGGGCGTAGAGCTTGGTGCGGATTGCGCGAATAAGAGCTTCGTGGTCAGAGCCGGGAAGATCCGTTCTGCCGATGCCACCTGCAAATAAAGCATCGCCTACCAACGCGTCAAGTCCGTTGATAATTGCAATTCCGCCCGGCGAATGCCCCGGAATTTCAAGAATGTCGAACGCATGTTCACCTAGCTTAAGGGACGTCTCCGCGGATATGAATTCATCGGGCTCGGGCGATGATTCGGCGTCAAAGCCGAACATTGCAGCCATTTCGGTTTGAGAGTGGAGCATATGTGCATCGGCCTTGTGCATCATAAGGCGCGATTCCGGAAACTCGTTCTTGAAAAAGCGATTGTTGAAAGTGTGGTCGAAATGGCCGTGCGTGTCGATGATGAATCGAAGGACGAGGTTCGCACGGGTAATGCGCTCCGCGATGAAGTCTGAGCCGATTCCCGGATCTACAATCATAGCCTCGCGACTCTGTTCGTCGAACCATAGATAGACGTTGTTGGCGAGAGGACCGCAAATATGACATTCAAGGCTAAGACTCATCGTATATTCCTGCGCAAAAGCTGAGCAGTAAACGGCCATCGAAGTATTCTGAACTGTTTCAAGTTGAGTTTCATCCTTTTAGCTTGCTCCTTCCTGGATCGGGGCACCGTCCGATTCCTGCACTTCCGATGTTTCAAGCAGCTCAAGCCGATTGGAGTTTTCAATTACTACAGCGGCGAAATTTCCATTCGGGGAGCATGCAGCAAGCCGCACATTCGGGGCAACCGTGGAGTATGTGCCCTGAGAAAGGATAACGAAACGCGGAGCAAGCATTTTGCCGTCACCGGAACGTGGCTTGAAAACGGCAGCATAGCAGGAATCGTTGATTTGCCAAACACGCGTGAATTGCCCTCTCAGTGCGGACGGCCTTAGCGCGATTCTGCTGCTGGGTCGAATCTCCCACCAGTTGCTTGGATCAAGCCCGGCCTTTCCTGCGGCCTTTCGAGGATCGAGAAGGACTGTTATTCCGCTCGAATCGGCGATAAGACCATCAGGAAGAAGCGTGCCCTGGATTAACGGCAATTCCTCGCTGTTTTCGGAAGCCAGACCTACAAGCAGCGGTGGATCGTAAACCTGCTTTCGAAAGATCGCGGTTGAAATCCAAAGTCTGTACGAACCCTCTTCGAATGCAAGGTTCGATACAAGACCAGGGGAACCCGGTAGTGCTTTTCCGTTTGACCGGATCATACCCATCTGCTTCTGTGCGGTTAGGTCGAAAACGCAAATCTCACTGCCTACTGAGGATGAAGGATGGCGTGAAATTGCTAGATAACGATCATCACTGGAAAAGCTGCCAGCTCTCAAAAAAAAGCCATCCGGTAGGTCAAGTGAAATTGATTCTCTTACGATTCCTTGTTCGAACCTTAGCAAGATGCAGGCAGGATGCTTTCCTTCTGGAATGGTCGGCCAAATCAGAAGGTATTTCCTCGATGGTGAGTATTCAAGGGCAACGTTGGTCAGCCATTCCGGGTTCGGAATGAGGTTTGCGAGAAAACCCGATGGAACGGTTTTTTTCTTGGAAGGACCTTCGGTATTCAACTCCCAGATGGCTGCTCCTTCCGGATTGGCGAGGTAAATACACAGGTTCGAGTCATCTCTGAAAGTGATGTTCGTTATATATCCTTCATCGAAGTTCCAGACACCAACGCGCTTGAAAGTGAGATGAACCGATGGTGCCGGCGCAATTGTCTCAGCGCTGCATTCCAGCGGAGAAAAGAATCCAATTGAAATAGACAACTGAATGAAGAACATTGTCTTCAGCAAGAGGATTGCCAGCTTCGTAAGTCGTTCTCGCAGCATGTTTTCAGCTTGATTCAAAGATTTCATCCATTAACCTTGAAATAATATGGGTTTCATAGCCATGGCGGTAAAGGGCTCTCGCGGCTTTCATTCGTGTTTCACTTCGGACTTTTGCTCCATCGCCTTCAGCAGGGAGGTATTTCCCGCCCCTCTTTGAAAGCCATTTGCGCGCGCTCGAAAGCTGGCTTTCATCGTCGGCTATGCTTCTAACGATGTCCGCTGCGGTACTTCTCTCGATGCCTTTATGTGTAAGCTCGTTGATGATAATCCTGACGCCCTTCCCGGGCTTTTTCAGCCGAATCGAGGCGACCCTCTCAGCTATCACCGGTTCATTGACGATGTTTAGCTTTCCGATTTCCACAAGAGCAAACTCTACCGCCTCTCGTCTAAACGAACGCAACCTCAATTTACGCTTAAGCTCCGCAAATGTATGGTCGCGCATTCCGACTAAGCTAAGAGCGGTCGTGAGCGCACGCGCATTTTGGATATCTTTCCACAACAGCAAACGCAACTCCTCAGAGACCTCTGTTCCGCGGCCGATTTCGTGCTTCTCGACGAAGGATTTGGGGGCACGCCATACAGTACCGTCATCCCAGTAAATCCTGACGGTGGATGATCGTCCGCGTGCGGGCCCGATTCTCGATATGCAGGCATCGCACAGTTCAGGCTGTGCACCATCGCGGATAAGAATCCAGTTGTTGCTTCCAAAGGATTTCGGCATAACACTGCAACGCTAAGCATCGAGCTGACCACGATTCTAGCATGGGCATTTTAAGCCGTAAATCTGTCCGGATATTTCAGGGGGATTGCGATATTCAGGCCCTCAAATTCACTTTTCCGCTCGGATACCGGCATGGCGCGATTGAAGAATATCTGGTATAATTGAATTGCCCTGCGTACCTGTGGGTGTTATGTTGATGGAGTCAACACTTTGGTCGAGGGAACCGGGTATTGTGTAGTCTCGTGGGGCTGCACCTAGGTGCCCACTTGGAAGCTACGGCTGTACCAATGTTGCCCACACCGCGGGGTTTTGCTTAACTATGAATGCTATATGGAATCTACCGTGCAGGTTTTGATAAAATCAGCGCGATTGTATGAGCATAAATTCACTTAACCTGAATACGTTCGAGAAAGAGATCAGTTCTGCAAAGCAGCCTGTTATCTGTTTTTTCTGGACTGCTTACTGTAGCGCCTGCAACCAAATGAGTGTTGCGATAAGCAATCTCGAGCGGCGACTTGGAGACAGCGCGAAGTTCTGCACGATAAACCTTGAAGAGTATCCAAAGATTAGCGATCATGCTGGTGTTATCGTTGTACCTACCGTCATTATCTATAAGAACGGACGTGCCGTAACACGGATATTCGGACTAACAGGCGAAGAAGAGCTCGGTTACACCATAGAAGAAATGATTGTTGCCTGAAACAGCAACAAAGTCGCAACAGCTCTGAAATCTCCGAATCCACACTGTTAATTGATTGAAACCATCTCCAATCAAATGAATATGCTGGCGGCAAATTGTCCAATTTCGACTGAGATTAGTGCTTGAGAAACCTGTACAAAAAAAATAATTTCAGCGTGCATACGATATTGACGAAAGAAATTAAGAATCTTATAATTCCGGCCTATGCCATGGTGTCCTAAATGCAGAACCGAGTTCAGAGAAGGCTTCTTGACATGTTGCGACTGCGGAAGCGATCTCGTTGATTCGCTTGATGATGATTTCGATGACTGCAATGCAGTGGCGAAACGTGAGCTCTCTATCGGAGAAGCCGAGGAAGCCTTCAGTAACGGGATGGCAGCATACGAAGAAGACGAATTCGATGAGGCGATCACATACTTCACTGAGGTTGTTCGCGCAGACCCAGAGCATCTCGATGCATTCAATATGCTTGGACTCACATTTGCTGCACTTGAACTGCCCAGAGAGGCCTGGCGGAGCTTCAAGCATGCAATAAGACTTAAAGAAAATGACAGCAACACACATTTCTACATAGCTGATTTCCTGTGCGATCAAGGGGACTATGAGCTCGCGAAGGAATTTGCAGAACGGTATTTCAAATTGGAGCATGACGAAGAAGAAGGCGCTGAAATGAGCAAGATCCTTGAGGAAATCAACGGACACATCAGCGCGGGAGATCGCGGGAGCTTTGTTGGAGACCTGAGTTTTGACCTTGAAACCCTTGCATCAACGTGCCCTGAGTGCAAGGTTCGGCTACCGCTCGATGCGCCATATTGCCCTGTATGCGGTGCGGCTCATATTTACCTTGACGACTTGTCCGATTATGAATACGACGATGAATCCGAAGACGACTGGGAAGAAGATTACGCCGAAATAGACGTGGCTGAAAACGGTAAAGCGATGGATGATGAATGAGCAGAGAATGCTGCAGGCAGGTTCGATGCTGATCGTACGGCTCCCCGTTCAAAGAAAAGACGGTTTTATCTTGCACACACCGCGACTCTTGTGCGCAGTTCTAGATATGCGGCGTTTGGGCGGGCAATAATCCACCGAAAATAAAGCCTGCATACTTCCGCTGGATTCATGTTACACTTGAACCGTGTGTAAATATTCGCTAAGAACATCCATTGCGGTCGTCCTTGTGATCGCAATTTCGATTTCCAGCTCATTAGCCGAGAAAGATCAGATTCCCGATCGTTCCAGCCTCAATGAGCCTGATGCGGTTGATGCGACTGGCGAACCGTATACGCACGAAGCCGATTCGGATTGCCTTGAATGTCACAGCGAACTTTTGTCGAATATGCCGTCGGTTAGACAATTACGTGACCAAGACTGCGAATCATGCCACTCGCGATCGTTTATCCGCGCAAATCTAACAGATTGGACGCACGCAATCAGCGATGCAATGCTTGCTGGAACAGAGTGTGGAAACTGTCATTCAGTTGCCGACGGCGGCAAAATTGAACTCGTTGATACCGGCAACGATCTATGCGCAGATTGCCACTCTGACAGCTTGGATGAATTTATGCTGTTGAGCAATCATCCGCTGTACGAGGGGCTCGTTGAATGCCGCGACTGCCACCCAGTTCATCGTGAATGGCGTGTAGCTCTTACATGTACCGATGTTGAATTCTATATGCCAGGTGTTCTTCAGTGGCACGATCCGCTCAGTCAGAATGAATCGTGTCTCGCATGTCATCAGTACCTGATGCTGACGGATCTTTACCAAAGTGAATTCGTAATTGCAAACACGATGAATCTGCATAAGGTGCATTGTGAACAAGGCTTTGCGGCCTGCGTGGAATGCCACCGCCCGCATGGTTCATATTCTCCAAGCCTCATCCGCAGCAAGCTTGAAGATAGCGAATATCTCACTTTTATTGGGGGTGACGGATGGGGTACGTGCTCAACAACCTGCCATTCCGAGCCTCACATTCAGAGGCGATACGGATCCGATCCCGAAGCTCTTTCTTACTTGCCTTAGCACGTCCGAAAAACGCGCGATGCTCCGAATCAGCATTTTCCTGACGTTCAGGGCTTGAGCAAAATTTTACCGAATCCAATTCCATCCTTGATTGCGCGCCATGCCGCTGGCGCTTCATCGAGAGAAAATCTAGAGCCGATTATCGGTTTCAGCGAGCCCTTAGTGATATGGACGAGCAAATCATCCTCAGCCCTTTTCAGGAGAGCTGGTGATTCTCTGAGAGTCATCATTGTGAAACCCAGGATGCCTGTAGCGTTCGCTATGAGCGAAGCAAAATCGACGACTGGCGGTTTGCGGCTGACCGCGCCGTAAACAACAACGCGGCCAAGCGGTTTAAGTGCCTTCATAAGAGACATCGTTGTATCTCCTCCCACAGCGTCAAAGGCGTGGTCCGCACCACCGAGTTGCCTGATCGTATCGACGAGGTCTGATTTCTCAGAATTGATAACATGGTCAGCCCCGAGCAACTTCAACCGCTCGATCTTCTCGTCGCTCCTCGTTGTTGCGATAACGGTGGCGCCGAACGATTTGGCAAGTTGCACCGCAATGTGTCCCACGCCGCCGGATGCAGCAGTAATCACAACTGTCTCACCGGGCTTGACATCGAGAAGATGAATCAAGCCGCCCCAGGCGGTAAGTCCGGCAAGCCAGAAACCCCCGGCATCCTCATCCGAGAACTGATCGGGAGTCTTATGCAGATCATCAGGATAACAGGTCACGAATTCAGCAAATGAGCCTTGAACACGCCCGAATCCGACGCTCCCCTGGCGAAACGTAACGCGATCGCCGGGCTTGTAATCGGTGATGGACGAGCCGACAACATCGATGACTCCCGCGCCTTCAAATCCTGGCTGATAGGGCAGGGGGGGCTTTCTGAAATAATATCCGGCAGTAATCAAAACATCGACCGGATTCAATCCTGCCGCCTTAACTCGAACAAGAACTTCGCCGTCAGCAGGCTCAGGCTTTGGAATATCAACAACTCTTAAGATATTCTCGTTTCCAAGTTCGTCAAAGCGAATCGCCTTCATCTTTGTACCTCATAAGAACACGGGATCGGTAAGCAATTTTACACGAAGAAAAACGATAAGGCGAACGATGAACCCACGAATGAATATGCAATAGCGAAAGGAAGTGCTGCAAAATACATCGTTACACGGTAACCACAAACGATAAAGAGTGTACTAGATCTGATGCGAATGTTGATCGTCGCTGCAACAACGCTGGTTCTATGACGTCAGCTTGTCGAGCGTTACTTCGCCTAAGGATGTACGAATATCTTTATCCAAGCGTTTCCAGATCGGGTGTGCAGTGCATGTGGCCATTAGAACGCATTTTGGAGGTTTTTCCATACATGGAACAAGTTCAATCGGGCCGTGAATGGTCTCAACGATTTCAAGAAGCGATACGGTTTCGGGATCGCATGAAAGCTGATAGCCTCCCTTGAAGCCGCGATAGCTCCTTACGTAGCCCCGCTGTTTTAATGTTCGAATTACCTGTTCCAGGAATCGATAGGGAATATTTAGTTTTTCGGAAAGCTCTCTCGCAGAGATCGTTTTGTCTCTGTTCTTGGCCAGAGTTATCAGAACCCTAACCGCGTAGTCAGCTCTTCTTGAAATCTTAATTTAGAATCACGCTCCTGAAAGTGGTAAATGAACGAAAAACACGAAGCACAAGTGATTTCAAATTTTATCTAAACGATACAAAATGTCAATAAATTGCGTGTCCATAATCAGGATGCTTAGATATCCTGCAGAAAACTGGCTTGTGCGTTATAATAAAATTGTTATGAAAGGTAATTCACAAATTCTGGGTTTTGTCGTCCTCGTTGTTGTTTTTCACGTTTTTCTTGCCGGCATCTGTCGGGCTAGTGAACCAGTCAGGCTTGGGGTTCTTGAATTCGAGAACATCACAGGTGATTCAGAGTTTAACTGGGTAAGCCGCGGCATACAGGAATCACTGTCGTCCAAGCTGGCAGCGCTTCCGAATGTAATCGTTATTGAGCGTGGCCAGATAAACAAAATACTTGAAGAGCAGCGGCTTCAGATGTCAGGATTCGTAGATACGGACACTGCCGTCGAGGTTGGCAAGGTCATAGGCATAAAAAAGGCCGTGACAGGAAGCTATCAGGTATCATCTTCGTCAATCCTGATTAACGCACGAATCATCGATGTCGAGACAGCTGAAACAAATGAAGGATTCGAGGTGCAGGGCGGTGTTGACGACATTTTTTCTCATTACTCTAGGCTTGCCACCGATTTGTCCGGTTCATTCGGCGACGAGGCAGGCGCACAAGGCAGCGAGACGCATACTATTGCTCAGCCTGCGCAGCAGGAAATTGCCCGACAGGATACGACCAGTTTCAGCGCGTACGAGTATTACATCAAAGCAAACGAAGTAGCATTCGGCTCGGATTCATGGATCACTGCGATGATCGATATGATCGATAAGGGCAAGGAGATAGATGAATCGGAAGAGATCAACAGGGAGGCTGTAGAGCTTTTTGAGAAAGCTGTTGACATCGATCCGAACTACGCCCGCGCCTGGGCTCTTCTCGCGCTAGGCTACTCCTCTCTGCAAGATTATACGTCTTCTGAGAACGCAATGCGAACAGCATTGTCGCTGGCATCGGACGATCCCTTCATCCTATGCACAGAGGGACTGTTCCGCTCTTTCGTATCCGAACGAACCGGCGGCTCTACGAAGGCGTTGGCAGCGTTTAAGCAGGTTCGTCGCGATTTCCCGGGCACATATTATGCCGGGCTCAGCAGTCTTTTCATTGTGCTAATCGAATTGACCGAAGATGAAGAATGGATGCTTGCACATACAGGTGAAGGGCTTTCTCTTCTTACAGATGCTCGCGCGAATATGCCCGAAGCTGGATTTGTCCGCGCATTTCACGGAATGTTCGCTATAGTCAAGCTGTTTACAGAGCTTGAATCAACGTTCACCGATGAAAATATCGAGCTTGCCGTAGTATCCGATGCAAAATCCCGGTTAGATACGGCAGTGAATGACATCGATAAGTACGTTCAAGCGTATCCAGGAAGCATGATCGCGCCTGATATTGGCACGTTCCTTCCTGACGCAAAGGCCCTTCAATCAATGTTCAGCGCGCTTGAGGTTGTTCTTACGATTCAGGAAAGAGCAGGAGGCGACCCAAGCGGGATTTCATCGATTCCTGAAAACGAACGAATGAAATACAAAGATCGGCTTGCAAGAGATTCGCGCGCTATGCAGGAATACGTGAACGCCTATCCGTATGGAATGCTCGTTGATACGATCAATGCAGATGTTCTTCCTGCTGTAGATGTGTTTATTCAAAGCCTTGAAGGTGGAGGCAGCTATCCACAGGGAGGCGGAATGCAGGGCAGCGGCCAGGAGTTTTACAACCAGCCCAGCCTGAGCCTTGATGACGGCATCATTGCCGCGTCTGACCTGATTATCAACGATGATCCCTGGTCGGCTATGGATATTCTTGTCGAACTCGACGAGGCATATCCTGATGTTTACGACGTTTACTACCTTATGGTGCTTGCGATGATTGGTGTCGAAGACTACGAATCCTCCGCTGAGTTGTTGTTTACGATCACGGATTTGTGGCCAAATGAGCCTGATCCTTACTACTGGCTTGGCGCGATATACGACTACTCAGACGATCCGGTAACAGCCTATGACTATTACCTCGCTTATTTGTCTTTAGCCCCGGACGGTCAGTTTGCTGAAGATGCGTACAATCGCGCTCTTGAAATCGAGTCGTATTACAGTTACTGATTGCTAGCTGCCGTTTTTCACGAGTGCGGCTCCGCGCCCCAGTGCTTCAACGTTAAGCGGAATAAGCTTGTGCCTGTGTTCCGGCAGGAGTTTCTTCAATGCCATTTCGAGTGATTCCGTCTTAACAAGGTTCATTGCTTCATTAAGTCCGCCGAGAGCCACCATTCCAGCAAAGACCAGATTTCCAAGCTCCTTTGCAACCCCTGCGGTGTCGAGATAGAAGCTCTTGATATCATCGCGCTTCGATACATCCGATATAAGGGAACTGTTGACTATAAGCGTACCACCGGGCTTAATTTTCGGCTCAAACTTGTGGAAGCTTGGAAGATTCATTACCATCACGGCGCCCGGTGTATCGGTCGTCGGGCTACCGATGACATCATCACTGATTATCACATTGCAGTTGGCTGTGCCGCCGCGCATCTCAGGACCATAAGATGGAATCCAGGCGACGTTTTTGTCCTCAATCATACCCGCATACGCAAGCGTCATTCCAAGCGTCATGATGCCCTGACCGCCGAATCCTGCGAAAATCATTTCGACAAGCATACTTTCCTCCAATTCTAAATCCAAACAGCGATCACGCTGATCGATGTGAATTTACTTCATCTTTTCACGAGCCTGCCATCCCTCGTGGAAGGGCAGGGAGGTGAGTGGTCTTACTTCTTGCTCTTATCAGCGAAGACATCTTTGTAAACACCGAGCGGGAAAGCCTTCACCATTTCTTCATCTATGAATTTATTGGCTTCCTGCGGTGTTTTGCGCCAGTTTGTGTTGCAGTTGGAAAGGATTTCCACAATGCCAAACCCTTTCTTTTCAATCTGAGAACGAAATGCCTTCTTCATATATGCTTTGGCTTTAAGAATATTCCTGGGTGAGCTGGATGAACCGCGAGCTGCAAAAGCAACACCGTCCAGGTTGGCGAGAATTTCAACCATCCGAATCGGCCCGCCTGCTAAGATCGGATCACGACCGAGCGGTGAAGTAGTTGTAACCATATTCTCAAGAGTTGTTGGCGCCATCTGGCCGCCGGTCATCCCGTATATCGCATTATTTACGAAGATAACCGTAATCTGCTCACCACGGTTGGCGGCGTGCATAATTTCAGCCATGCCGATGCTTGCAAGGTCACCGTCTCCCTGGTAAGAGAACACAAATGCGTCAGGATGCGCACGTTTCACACCTGTAGCAGTTGCCGGTGCTCGTCCATGTGCACAGCTAATGAAATCACAGTCAAAGAACCAGTAGCTGAAAACACTGCATCCAACGCTGGCCATTCCGATCGCGCGATCCTGTACGCCGAACTCGTCGATCAGCTCTGCAACGAGCCTGTGAATAACCCCATGTCCGCACCCAGGGCAGTATGTGAATCCCCGTTTAGTGAGTGATTTCGGACGATCAAAAACCAGCTTTTCTTGAACAGGCTCAGCGATTGTCTTTACATCAGACATATAAACCTCCTATCGAATCGGCGTCCAGGCCGTTTTCGGGTTGTTCGGATCTTTATCTATGGCGCACACAAACTCCTCGATCTCCGCCGGTGTAAATAACAAGCCACCATGCTTCCCTGCAAAATGGATAGGCGTCTTATCGCCTATCGCCAGACGAACATCTTCAACCATTTGCCCCCAGTTCATTTCAAGAACGAGAATTGCCTTGTAGTTCGATGCAATTTCGTTAAGGATTCTGTAGGGATAGGGCCAAAGACTAATCGTTCGCAGCATTCCCGCTTTGACTTTTCCTTCTTCGCGTAAGTGTCTGATTGCTGTTCTCGCCACCCGTGAGGAATTTCCATAGGAAACGATAAGAATATCTGCGTCTTCGGTTCTGAATTCTTCGTAGTACTGAACTTCTCTGCGGATGCGGTCGTACTTGTCTATCAGCTTCAAGTGCATCTGAGCCATATCTTCTGGCTCAAGGTAGATCGTCGTATGCACATTCCTTTCGCGCTTGTCCTGTCCAAGGCCTACCGCCCAATCCTTCTTTGGTGCATCTTTTGCGGGAATTGTAGCGAGGTCAACCGGTTCCATCATCTGACCGATAACTCCGTCTGAAAGGATGAGCGAAGGATTCCGATATTCATCCGCAAGATCGAACGCCTTGTAAGTAAGCTGTGCCATTTCTTGAACGCTGGCAGGCGCGAGCGTGATAGTACGATAATCGCCGTGCCCGCCGCCCCGCGTTGCCTGGAAGTAATCGCCCTGGTGTGGTGCAATGTTTCCAAGTCCCGGTCCGCAACGCACTACATTCGCAATAACACAGGGAAGCTCAGCCATAGCGATGTAGCTGATTCCTTCTTGCTTGAGCGATATCCCAGGCGATGAACTCGATGTCATCGCTCTTACTCCCGCCGCCGCGGCGCCGAACACCATGTTAATCGCTGCGATTTCACTTTCGGCTTGAATGAAGCTTCCACCAGCTTTAGGCATGTGGAACGACATATACTCGGTTGCCTCATTCTGAGGCGTAATCGGGTAACCGTAATATGCACGCGCACCGGACCTGATGGCGCCAAGACACATTGCATGATTTCCCTTCATTAACTCTCGTTGTGATTCACTCACTGCCATATCCTCCTGCAAGACCCTTTACTCAGAATCCTACTTATATACACGAATCGCAACATCCGGGCAGATGATGGCGCATAGCATGCATCCGGTGCACTTGTCCTCCGGATCAACATACTCGACCGGATAATACCCCATTTGGTTGATTTCAGTTTTAGTAAACAACACTAACCCGTGCGGGCACGCCGGAACACAAAGTTGGCAGCCCTTGCAGGACTCCTTAATGACCTCGATTCTGGGCATATCAATCTCCCTTTGGACAACTTGATACGGTTTGGAGGCCTTAACGGAAATTCTCAAGGCACCCCTGAAAGTTTGCGAAGTCACTTTCGCGTTGACATAATATCATGTGCAACGTAATTTCGCAAGCACTTGTGAAAAAAGATACGCACATCACAAGTGCATATTTTATTCGAATTTTCGTTCATGTTAATGCTCTGAAATACTTGAGACCGCTGTTCCAAAGATTCTATTTCGCGCATAAACATATGAAGAGACAAGCCATTCGGGGCAGGGCACTAATCTGCTATCGTAGTTGATATCACAGCTGCGTATACTGCGCTTGTTGAAAGCCAATGACGCGCACCAAGAACTCATTTTGTCCGCCCAAAATGGCTTGAAGAATCAATGCGTCAAAAAGAAGGGCGAAATGACATCCAATCAAATTGAGATGCAAGCTAAATGCAAGATCAACGCCAAACCGGTCTTCTCAACGGAAAAGCTGAATTCATATTCGCACGAAAAGGGCAGAGTTATACGCACCACCATAATTCTCAGAGATATTTTTACACCTTCGTCGTTGCGCATAAGGTATATTATGTTACATTACCGAATCGACAAGGGACTTTTTATGAATCGCTATTGGAAGATAGAATTCTTGCCTATATGATCTTCTCTGGATTCTGCTATTAAGTACTAATGATGCTTGAAATTGCGCGCGCTGGTATGTATGTCTTTGTTAGTTGTCGTCGCTGGGCTCAGATGCACTGGCATTACTCTGAATTGTATGAGAAAATCCCTTGATGGTTGTATCTGGCTCATTCAATCCTAATTGCGACGAACCCAATGAATTATCAGCGTCTATTTCTGATGAATATTTAACGAGGCTCATAGATGCTGCTAGTATCGCGGTGGGGATTGATGTTTCGATCTATCGAACCGATCATCTGCTAAGGCGGTTTGAAAAGGCAAAGAAGAGGCTCAAATCGAAGACTTGGTCCGAGCTTATTGATGCGATCAAAAATGATGAATCGGGTCGAAAGCTCATCACTGACATGTTACCGGTTGGAACAGGCGGATTCTTTCGAGATCTGAAGCAGTACGAAATATTTGAAAGCCTGTTGACCGCCCTGCCCTGCAGGAAGGAAAGCCAAGAAGGGATCAGAATCCTCAGTGCAGGATGCGGAACGGGAGAAGAAGCATACTCAATCGCAATGCTTGCAGATCGGCTATTCACGCCATTAAGGCTAAACTGGGAGGTTATCGGGATTGACATCAATGAAGACAGAATAAGCCAGGCAGATGATGGGTGTTACAAGGCCGATGCGATTAAGGAGATTCCTGGTGAATTTCAGAATGGCATTATTGTAAGCACAGCAAGAAGTAATATTGCAATAAGAGATGATATTCGTGCGAACTGTACTTTCATTAAGGGCAATATTTTTCTGGATGATATGGTTGATAATTATAATGGTGCCTTAGACGTTATTACTCTAAGATACATTTCAGTATACTTAAAAGCCAAGGTTGCGAGGAAGATCTTTTGCGGACTAGCGAAACTTCTCAAGCCGGGAGGGATAATCTGGCTTGGAGAGGGCGAATACATCGAGAATTGCACACAAATTGGCTTGAGGATGATTGAGCCCGCGTTCTATGAGCGTGACGCTAACGCGGGTGACTCGATTATATTTCTTCAAAAGTAGATCTGGTAAAGCAATCGTCATTGCTTACTGACTTCCGTGTCTGAATTATGCTAGAATACGATGGTTATCTGGAGGGAATATTATGATCTACTCGTGCAAGTTGAGGCAGTACTTGCTTTTCAAGATATGGCTTTGGGCAATTATTGCGGTACTGGCAGGAATTGTCGTTGCGCTGATTTTCTCGAACATCGTTGCCGTTTGGATCGGGCTTGGCATCGGCCTAGTCATACTTCTCGTGTTTCTTAACTTGATCATTCTACCGCCGCGTCTTGAGGTGCATGAAGATGTGGTCAAGCTCAAGGAATTCAGATTTTTCGGTCTGTCGGTTGGCGAGCAAAGCGTTTCGTACGACAAAATAGCGCTGGTGAAAAAGGACGAGGGGATATTCTTCAGCAGTATCGTGATCGAGACGAGTGGCGGCGACAGGGACTTGTTCTTTTCTGAGCTCAGACGAGGGAATGCACGCAAGGCCTATAAGATTATCGAAGAAAAGCGCGGAAAATCCTCGTAGCGTTCCTGTAGAGCAATTCAAATCGGTTTAGATCAATCACGCTTGCTCGCGTTTTTTAAGCTAAAATCAGTAATTTGCAGCAGTCGATGCTTAACTAGACAAGCATAATAAATACCAATAACGTATAATAACAATGCTAGATATAATTGCAATTAGTCGACCATATACAAGAAAATAAGCGCTGCATTACTCCCGCACCCGCAAATTGGTACGGATCATGGTATTCTCAGTTTTCATGGATGAAATCATGCGCAAGGTGACCAGGCTGGTTGTTGTCGGCGGTGTACCGATCGGACGCGGCAATCCCTGCGTCGTTCAGTCGATGACGACTTCAAAGACGAGCGATTTCCGCAAGGCGATTGATGAAATAGAAAGGCTCGCCGAAGCAGGCTCCCAGATCGTTCGTGTGGCAATAGCTGATGGAAAGGATGCCATCGCTTTAGGCGACATTATCAGGCTAAGCCCGATTCCAATCGTTGCCGACGTTCATTTTGATTTCAGTCTTGCAGTTGAAGCTATCAAGGCGGGCGTTCATAAGCTGCGGATAAACCCAGGCACACTTCGTTCCAGAGAAAAGCTTTTCGAGCTTGCATCAATGCTAAGGAGCGAGCGTATTCCTGTCAGAGTCGGATGCAACAGCGGTAGCATTGCGCCGCAGTTTCAGAATCTCTACAATGAAAATCCTGCCGAGGGACTGGTGCAAAGCGCACTTCACTATGTCGAGATTCTCAAGGATAAGCAGGTCGAAGATATCGTTGTTTCGCTAAAATCCAGCGACGTTTCCACAACAGTTGCTGCATACGAGAGGTTCAGTTTTCTATCCGACATTCCGCTTCATATCGGTGTTACGGAGGCCGGACCGGGCGTAATCGGCGCGGCGAGAAGCACGGTTGCTTTGACACTGCTTCTGGCGAAGGGCATTGGCGACACGATAAGGGTTAGTTTGACGGGCGATTCTGTCGCGGAGGTTCGCGTTTGCTATGAAATCCTCAGTTCACTAGGTCTTCCCATGGCGCACCCATACCCAAAGCTCATCAGCTGTCCGACATGCGGGAGGATAAGTTACGATTTGATTTCACTCATTCGCGAAATCGAACCTAAGCTTTATCGTGTGAGGAAGGATATCAAGGTTGCAATTATGGGCTGTGCAGTAAACGGTCCTGGCGAAGCGAAAGAAGCCGATATTGGAATCGCTGGTGAAAAGGGACGCTTTCTCCTTTTCAAAGCAGGCAAGATCCTGGGGAAGAATCTGACTATCGAAGAAGCACGAGATATGCTCTTTGCTGAGATAGAAAAGCTATAGCGATATTCACCAAGCGATCAAGTGGAAGCAATGCAATGCCCTGCCCTATCTTATCCTGTGATAGGATTTCTAGTCCTGAGCTTTAATTCTGTTTCGGCTTGAGTTATTGGAGGGCTCGCCATCACTACCGATATGCATGATAAGAAAGCAGGTCTTGTAGTCCCTGCATATAACGAGGCGAAGACGATCGGAAACGTTCTCACCGTCGCGCGCGAAAGCGGCGTTTTCGAGAAAATCGTCTGCATTGATGACGGCTCAAGTGATGGAACATCGCAAATTGCAGCCACAGTCCGGGATATCACCGTAATCAGCCAGAAAAACTCAGGGAAAGCTCTTGCAATGATGCGTGGGCTAATGGAGATCGAATCCCCTGTAATCTGTTTTCTTGACGGAGATCTTCTCAATCTTACAGCGGAGCATATCAGATCACTTGTAGAACCTGTTGCTTCAGGTGCTGTGCTCGCAACGATAGGTATCTTCAAAAGCGGACGCGGGCCTACGGATTTCGCACAGCGTGTTGCACCGATGATAAGCGGCCAGCGATGTCTAAGGAAGGACTTGCTCGATGACTTCAGGGTTTGGCAGACCGTCAGGTTCGGCATCGAACATGCCTTGAACGATCACTTGAAATCCAAGGGAATAACGATGCGCGAGATTGCCCTGCCGGGCGTTAGCCACCTAATGAAAGAGGAAAAGCGCGGCGTAATTCAAGGCTTCATACAGCGCGCAAAAATGTATCTTGAAATTCTACGCTACAACATTTCAAAACACACTCGAACAAAGTAGCGAAGTACATCTAATCGCTGCTATTGTTTTCGGTTTCGCCAGGTACCGTAGGACCGTCCCAGTGCTTAATTTTCGCGAAATACTCTTCATATTTCACTGCAAATTCGGTCGAATTTTCTGGTGTGTGACATTTGACACAGTGATCGAATCCAAGTTCTTCATTCAACGGTTTGACGTTCGCTGCGTTTGCGGTCGCGTCCTCAATATGGTTGTCCCACGAGCGATAGTGGCATGCCGAGCACTGCAAAGATAGCTGGTTATCGTTCAGCTCGTCGAATTCGATATGGCAGCTCACGCATTCAGGATTCCAATTTTGCCCTTTTTCCTGAAGTGTTTCGAGCGCACGCGAGTGGGCGCTATTGCGGTATATCTCAAAAGCTTCCGTGTGACATCTCTGGCATTTGACCGAATAAACAAATTCACTGCCGATCGGCTGTGATTGCAGATGAAACAGGCTTTCGAGCTCGGGCCTGTACTCGTTAACCATGATTGCAAGCAGATCTTTTCTCTCGGCAATCGTATCCTCTACAGCAATTTCATTCTGCGTAATGAAATAGTTACCATCCTGAAGATTGACCGATGTTGCGCCAATGTATTTTCCTTCCTGGAAGATATTCTGCCAATGCTGCCCTGCTGTTGTTTCCATGCTTCCCACGATGGATTCGCCCTTTCGCGGGTTTCCCGATAGCCAGATCTGTATCTCGGGCAATGCAACCATCAGGCTTTTGATGGTTGTGCCATCCGCCTCGATCATTGCAATCCACAAATCGGCTTTATCCGCATATTTCGTTACGAGCTGCTTAAACGAATCTCGTATAGGCAGCGCTACGAGATCACCATCCGCCAAGCTGTCTACCCATTCAGGCTTTGTTGCGCCGAGGATTCCGAGCCGGAAGTTGCCGAGTTGAACGAATATTACTGGGGATGCAAGCCAGTCGAGTTCCTTGGCATGGACATCGCCTTTAACTTCCCTAAAAAATTCTCCAGCTTTAACTTCATTCGTTGCATCCAGAGAGCCGAGGTTTTTAAGCGCTTCGGTGCGGACGAGGTTCGTCTTGCCGGAAGAGGTAAGCACATTCGAGGAAACGAGCGGGAATTTTGCCTGGTCCGCCCATTTCGAAAGCTCGGCCAGGTCAAATACAAGTTCATACACTCCAAGATTGAGAGCAGAATAATTCATCTGATTCATCATCTTGATGATTATGGTGACCTTGAACTTCGAGAAATCCGTGGCGTCTGCAAGAATCTTTCCGCCATCCAGCATAAGCATCTGGCGGTTATAGTTGGTTTCGTAGTCTCTGATTATGGTGCCGCGGCGTGATAGGCCGCCGAGCTGCCGTGTTGAACACCCGCACGTTTCCATTTTTCCGTTTGTATCGTAGGAATATACGATGAAGAGGCTGTTGTCATCGATAGCCGGCGTTTCGACTGTTTCTGCGGAGCCATTCGATGAATTGCTCAATTGTCCTTTATTCGAGTCAACTTCGGATGAGCTGTTATCGCTTTGGGGATTACAGCTCGAAAAAACAACGAGCACTATCAACAGTGCTGTAAGTGCTAGAAAACCACGCATCGAGAGCATATGCTAGATATCTCCTGTGAAAATGCTACGCCATCTCTATCCTACCCAGATTCCGGGCTTGTTTATAATCTTGAGTGGAAAGTAATCAACATCACATTCTGTTGATTAAGGCATCCCAATTTCTTATAGCAGCTACTCGCTCACTCGGAAAACAAACTCGATCTCCACTGGAGCATCAAGCGGCAGAGAATTTGCGCCGAAGGCAGCTCTGACGTGATGAGCGCTTTCGCCCAGATGCTCGACAAGGAAGTCGCTTGCACCGTTTGCAACCTTGGCGTGATCCGTGAACTCGGCTGTACCTGACACGATTGCCCTGAGCGAAACAACTTCGCGAAGCCCGGCAAGGCTTCCTCCCAGGTGTTCTCGGAGGAGGCTTAAGGCGTTTATGGCGCACAAGCGAGCACATTCCTGTCCTTCCTCAACGCTTACATTCGCACCGAGCTTTCCTGAAAAAAGGAGCTTTCCATCCTTCAACGGGATTATTCCAGATGAAAAAACAAGGTCGCCTATCTGCTTAGTGAAAACATAGCTGCCGACAGGTTTAATAGGTGTCGGAAGCAATTCCTCGAGTTTTGCTTGGTTCTCGTTCATCAAATACTCCTGAACAATAAACGGTTCTGAAGAAAGAACAATATTATATTACAAAGAACCTACTGCGGATTATGACTTTTTACTCACGCGAGGATTTCCTTGTTCACAAAATCGCCAAGGAAGATCAAGCGCTTTTGATAGCCCGATTCTTGTTGAACTGATAATCACAGGGATGTCTCCTGATAATCGCGGATAGAGTACGAGTTTGCCGTTTTCATTATCGAGAAGATCGAGGCCGTCAAGTTCACGCGTGATATCGAGCTTTTTGCAGAGCTTTCCTGGACCGGCAAAGCTTCGATCCGGTCTCTCGTCCGTCACTTCTGGCAGTGGAGAATCCTGAACAGCGCGTATAAGAACAGCTGACCCTTCACCGTCAATGCCAGCGACAATGTTAAAGCAGTGGTACATCCCGTATATTAAATACACGTATGCAAGGCCTGCTCTTCCAAACATAGTTTTCGAACGGGATGTGGGGCCTCGAAATGAATGCGATCCAGGTTCACTTTGATGATAAGCTTCAGTTTCAATTATGCGAACGCATTTCTCAGTCATATCCGGCATGGATCGAATCAGACGGCAGCCGATGAGACGTTTTGCGGCATCAACAACATCGCCTGAAAGAAACGCTTTTAGATTAAGACACACGGTGATAGAACTGAATTCAAATGCTCCATCTCTTGGGAGGTGGCTATGACGATTGGTCGTCACCTGGAGTTGAATCAAACTCCCTTGGTTTGATGTAGAGCGTTCTCGCCCTGCCCTTCCCTATACTTATAGTTGTGAGATAAGGATGATTGTTCAAATGACGATGGATGATCTTACGTTCCTTGGGAAGCAAGCCCGGGACTGGCCGCTCCTTGTGATCGCGTTCGATTTCGCTAATAATGTCCTTGACCATTCGAATAAGCGAGGTTTCGCGGCGCTCGCGGTAACCGTTAATATCAAGGAGAATGATGCGGTTTACAGAGAATTCTCGGTTGAGAATCACGCTTATGATCATTTCAAGTGCGTCAAGAGTAGCGCCGTGATGGCCAATCAGAAAACCATTATGCTTACATCGGATATCCACAGTGAATTCGCTGTAATCATCGTTAGCTCGTACGCTTATCACGGCTCTGGAATCGAAGAGCTTGATAACATAGGAAGCAACTTGGTTCGAAAGAGACTTAACCTGCTCTACAGCATAGGCATAGAATACAATTTCATCGTCACGGTCTGTTCTGTCCAGAATTATTTCGAGGGGGCCGAAGTGATCCTGAGCCATTTTTCTGGCCTCGGCTTCATCCTCTCCCTGCCACCTAAAAACCTCTAACTGCTGTATGTCCATTCACTCGCCTACTAACGTTTCCTTCGCCGCCGCCTCGACTTGCGAACCGACTCCGAAGCTTCACCGTCACCCTCAATGATACCACCATTTGGGGCAGATTCTGTTTGCTCGGACGAAATGGATTTCGTATCAGAAGATGGCTGTGCTGTTTTCGGTTCGTTTGTCGTCAGATCCTTGAACACTTGCTCAAGATTCCTGCTTTTTATTGCCGCAATTGCGCTGTTCATTATCAGGTGGTACTCGAAAATCGAATACAGATTCTGTGTGATGAAATAGAGCATAGCGCCAGAGGGAATAATCATCCCGAATATGACGACGACGAACATCATAATGTTGGGATTAAAGGGCTGTTTCTGTGGCTCTGCGTTGTTTCCAAAGTCGTATTTCGGAAGCCTTTTCTGAACAGTCTTCATCTGATGCTGGTAAAACAGGCTGGTTGCGATATAAGCTACAACAATCGCAAGGGCTGGCACGTAAAGAAATACGTTGGTTTTCCCAAGCATAAAGCTGACAACGCCCTGCTCCCCCAAGTCAATGACCTTATCCATGCCGGGATACCTTCCCATCGAGAGAGCGGGAAGGGCGGCATACATCAGATGAATCCCGAGGAACTTGGCCTTGCCGAATACATCAGGATTATACAGTGCCCTAAAGATTGCGAAAAAGATTGGAAGCTGGATCAAAAGAGGGAGGCATCCGCTTAATGGATTAATTTTGAGCTCCTGATAGAGCTCCATAGTTTTCTTGTTTGCCGTTTCCTTGTCGCCCTTGAAATGCGCGATCAGTTCCTTTTGCATCGGTGCTAGAACCTGCATCCAAGCCATTCCCGTAAACTGCGCGACGCTCAAACGGAACATAAGGAGTTTCACGATCAGTGCGGTAAGTATTATCGCAAGCCCCCAGCTTCCCGTGAATGCCTGCAACGTGACGATGACCAGAATTACAAGGTCTACGATTGGACCGAGCAGCCCGCCTGTTTGAGGCGGTGCGGAAGGTATGGGCCCCATAATTCCTTCGCCCTGACCTGTAGCCTGGAGCATAAGCCCCAGCTTAAGAAACCAATTGCTCAAATGCATTCTGTATTCCTTCTACGGAACGGGATCATAGCCTCCGGGATGGAACGGATTGCATTTCATTACCCTTTTTATGGCAAGCCATAAGCCCTTAATCGCTCCGTGCTTCTCAATTGCCTCAAGTGCGTATGTGCTGCAACTAGGTTTGAATCTGCATGTCGGCGGAGTAAGCGGCGAAATCCTTGCTCTGTAAAACCTGATGAGTGCAATCAACAATCGTTTCATCATCGGCTAATCTGAAAGACCAAGGCGCTTGAGCATCATTCGTGTTTGCCATTGCAGTTCCCGAAATGGAATACGATCAATCTCCTTATCCACGTAGACAACGATGTCGAATACGCATTGAAGCTGGGGAATAATCCCTGCCATAATATGCCTGAAACGCCTGCGGATTCGATTTCTCACGACCGCCTTGCCGGCCTTTTTGGTAACTACAAGCCCGAGCCGGGAAAGAGACCCTTCCCGCTTGAGATAGTTGATACGGAAATACTTTCCACGTATCGATTTACCTTGTCTGAAGACATAAGCAAAACTAGCGCTGCCTTTAAGAGAAATGCAACGATTCATCAGACAGCGAGCTTAGCACGTCCACGGCTGCGCCGGTTCTTGATCACTCGGCGGCCCTGTGGCGTACTCATACGTTGCAGAAAGCCGTGCCTTCTCAGTCTGCGTCTTTTCTTGGGTTGGTACGTTCGCTTCATGTCCTTTCTCGAAACACAATCCAGCTGAAAAACGAAAAAGCAGAATAACATACATCCGTTTTCTTAGCAAACGATTCATCAGCATTTGCGTTTTTAGGAATTGCAGCGTTCGTTTCCAAGATGATACAATAACCTGTATGGCTAGGATTGGACTTCTTTCTTTCGCAGTGTGTTTTGGCTTGCTGGTGTTGTTTGTATCAGCACAGGAACCGGTAAGCGCCCAAGCGCAGAACAGCTTCGACGCATCTATTCTCGAAGCAAGCGCGATCAGCGTTGACATTCCTCTTCCAGTTGATACTCCCGTTTTAACCTGGCTTCTTCGACACAAGATGAAGTTCGACGAAGATTTTCTCGTCAAACGCTTTTTGAAGGGTGATACAACATCCAGAACCATTTACTCAGCGATATATGGCGAAGGTACGGGCTATATTTTATCCAAGGGCGGTGAAGTTGAAGCGCACCTTAAGGTGTTCGATTTCGGCTTTGAATATCAGAAAGCGGCGAAGAACATCAATAAGGGCGTGGCAAAATTCATCCCTGATCCTGAGAGCGGTAAAGTCGAGAAAGGATCCACAATGTTCGACCAAGGCTATACCTATTTCGAGTACAAATCCGGCCTTAAGGGGACTTGGAAGTATGTATTTCCTCCTGACGAAGGCAAAGTTGCGGCTATGAAAATCCTCAAGGATGTTGTTGGTGAAATTCCCGACCAGGGAAGCGATTTCACATTCGAGTATGAAGCCGTAATCGACAAATCAGAAGAAGGCCTGTTTCACCTGAATGTGAATAAGTATTTCCGTGGCGTACAGCTTCTGGATGATTACATACAAATATCCCTCGATGCGGACATGCAATTGGTAGGCTTTTCCTATTTCTGGGATAATCGGACTGTGCCCGGCCCGTCTCCCCCTGGGGATCGCCGTATCGTTGACTCAAGCTTCGCAGTGAACCAGGCTAAGAAGTGGGTGATCCAGAATTCCAACGGGGCTGCTCCGTATCTGACTTTGGTGCAGATTCGACTTGGCTACATTACATTGCGCGGGGATTATATAACCATCGTTCCCGCATGGATTATGTCTTGCGCATGGCAGCATAAGGTTGGTGCGGATCTGGATGTAGAGGCTCCCGGGCTGCGCAAGAACAGGCCAACCATGAAGAGGTTCGTGGAATGGCTTGAAAAATACGACGTTTATATCGCCATCGAAGGCATCACGGGACGGCCAATGGAGCTTTAGGCTGTTGCGCGTGAAATCGATAGCGAGAGATTTCTTTAAGCTGCTCTCTGCATTAAAGACAGTATATCTGTATTGCTTTGATGCTGACAATTGTTACCGGATTCTGCTGTTAAACGACCGGGTTAGGCTATGGAATACCTTAATCTGTTTGATATACCTTCCAAGTCGGTACTGAACTGCGCGAGAGATCAAGCGGAGATGTATGGTCACCCGGACATTGAGCCGGAGCACGTTCTTCTCGCGCTTGTTCTTTCCGAGCAGACGAACGCACACCGTCTTCTCTCACAGGCCTGCGGAAATCTCTCCGCACTTGAAGTTCGGCTTAAAGGGATGCTGACTCAAAGGAGCTTCGGCGAAGAAGTCGGCCAACGACCAGGTTTCTCAAGGCGCACAATGCTACTTCTTACGCAGGCGTTTCAGGAGATGACCAGAACAAAGGACGGTCATGTAGGTACCGAACATCTTCTCCTGGCCATGGGCTTTGAGAGGTTCGGCCCGCTCGCGAGGCTGCTTGAGGAATTTGAGATAACACGGGACATTTTTCTGATGTGGATGTCGGGCGATGAAAGCGAGGATGATTCCGGCGAAGATAGTGAAGAAATCGTAGTTGTAGACGAAGAACCGTCGTTTGATGAAGAAGATGAACTGCTGTTTAGCGATGGTCTGTTCAGCTATCCATTTCTGATTTTCGTAAGAATGCTATGTGATTACAGCATCGCAACATCGATTCAAAATCAGATTGCCATCCATCTTCTGCTTAAACCCAGTCTACTGACGCCCGAAGATATAGTTTTTTCGGTTATTCGGGCAGAAATAGCGAGGAAAGGTTCTCTCATCGACAAGCTTGGCTCAATCGGCCTTGATGTTGAATGGACATACCTCAGGCTGAAGCAGGCGGTTCAGCAAAACGAACTCAGGGCACATGGCGAGGTTTTGGGAACGTTCAGCGAAGACGAATCGGGAATGGGAAATGATACAGTCACTCATGATTACCAAGAAAGCGTGGCAGAGGTACAGGATAAATCCCAGGAGGCCGATTCAGTTTCAGGGACGCTCCTTGATATCAGATGGCCTGTCGTCGAATTCATGCTTGAAGCAGCGCATATTGCTTCAGGAGCCGGTTTTGCCAGCGTGCTTCCTCAACATATTGTTTCGGTCTTTCTTCAATCGAGCCTTAATTCCGCTGCAAGGATACGCAGGCAATTCAAATTAAGAAAGAGAGATATCGAAAAACTGGCTGCTGTGAGTTTAGACGACTGATCGAGAGCATCGCCCGCCGATGCAGACTCCAGGGACTGCAGAATCTGCGCTGCATTTACGGATAACTTGCAGTTACCGCGCAATCCGGCTTTTGACGCGGTATCATTATTTGTGCCCAGCAAACGAGTAATTGTGGCTATGAGCGGGGGCGTGGACAGCACGGTTGCAGCGTTCCTCCTCAGCAAGGAAGGATTCGAAGTCATCGGAATTACGGCAAAGTTCCTTCCTGACGCGTACGCGAGTGAATCGAAGCAGTGCTGCAATGCGGACAGTGCATATGCGGCCGAGCGGGCGTGCGATTTGATCGGCGCTCAGCACATCACTTTGAATCTGACGGATGCATTTCGGGAAAGCGTCGTCGCAAGGTTCGTCGAAGGATACAAGCGCGGTGCAACGCCCAATCCATGCATCGACTGCAACAGGTTTATCAAGTTTGAACTTTTCTTCAAGTACGCAGAGGAACTCAACGCGGAATTTCTGGCTACCGGGCATTATGCGCGAATCGAACGCGATGAGAGCGGGCTAATGCGCCTAAAGAAGGGCGTGGATTCCGACAAGGATCAATCATACTTCCTTGCTTCGATCCCGTATGAATCTCTGGAAAAGATAAAATTCCCGCTCGGTACGCTTAAGAAGAAGGATGTACGTAGAATTGCGGCGGAAATCGGGTTCAGAAACGCCGAGCGGCAGGAAAGCCAGGATATCTGCTTCGTGTCGAAAGATACAGATTTTGCCCGATTGATCGAAATCTACGAGTTGAACGTTGCACATCCCCTTCCAGGCCCGATAATTGATGAATCCGGACGCGTTCGCGGAGAGCATCGCGGTATAGAGTATTTTACGCTCGGACAAAGGCGCGGCTTTCGAGTCGGAATGGAAGAAAAGAAATTCGTTTATGCAATCGATGCCGATTCAAACAGCATTCTCGTCGGCCCGCGGTGTCATTTCCCAGTTCATCATGCCGAGCTTGCTGACTGCAACTGGCTCGCACGGGACCTGCTGCTCCAATCGGATGAGTTCAAATGGCGGCTCAGGTATCGCTCTGAGCCAATTGCGGCAGCATTGAAAATGCAGGAAAACGGTGCAGCCGCGAGTGAAGCCGTTTTGACTTTTGCCGAACCGATGTATTTCGTAACTCCGGGGCAATGGGCGGTGGCGTATCTTGGAGATACAGTTGTCGGATGCGGCGAAATAATACGCGCGTATTGATTTACTTGACCGACATCAGGATTCATTCACGCTTTCGAAGTGATAAGGATCATTTACCCAGTCAGGCTCTGGTACAATTCCGGCGTGCGAATTGCTGTTACAGGTGGAGGAACGGGCGGGCACGTTTATCCTGCTATTGCCGTTCTTGAAGCTATGAACACGCTTCTATGCGAATCCAGCGGGGATGCGCTTGTAACTCTGTGGATTGGAACTGACAGAAAGGAAGCTGAAATTCTGCCCAAGTACGATATCCCGCTTGCAGAAATAGATATTTCGCCGCTTAGAAGGTCTATTAGGCTGACCGCGCTTAAACAGAATATCAAGCTGGCTGCCAATTTGCTTGCCGGACGAGCTTGCAAGCAGGCCGCAATGCACCTGACGAAGTTTCAACCGGACTGCCTTATCGGTACCGGCGGATATGTCGCATATCCTGCATGTCGTGTGGCATCAAAGCTCGGTATCCCCCTTTATCTCATCGAGCCGAATGCGATCCCCGGTCTTGTGACAAGGCGCGTGGCAAAATATGCCGAAGCCGTATTCTGTGCGACCGATGGATCTGCGATGGCTCTAGGCGGCGAGAATACAAAGGCAATTGGAGTGCCGGTACGATCATATTCGGGCAGTTACAGCAAGGAAGAGCTTTATCTGAAATACGAGCTTGAGCCGCATAGAAAAACGATCTTCGTAACCGGAGGAAGCCTTGGCGCCGGGTTTATAAACAAAATTGTCTTCAATCAGATTGTCGAAATGCTCAACGCAGATTGCGATCTTGCGAAATCAGTGCAAATAATTCACCAGACCGGAAGCCGTGATTACGAAACAGCCTTGAATCTCAGAAAGGAGCTTCAATTCCCTTATCGGCCATTTAAATACCTTCACGATTCAACGGAAGCCTTGTTTCTGGCAGACTTGTTCATCGGGCGTGCAGGTGCTTCTTCAGTTGCAGAAGCGGCACATTTTGGCCTTCCCTCGATTTTCCTGCCATATTCGCACCATTCCGATATGCAGCAGTTCAGAAACGCATATCCGCTTGCGGAAGCCGGTGCGGCTTTCATCCATATAGAAGATGAATTCGACCGGAATGCCTTTGGCGAAAATCTGCTCGAATTGATCCGAGCGTGTCGCAACGCCGAGCTTATTGCGAGGATCAAGGAGTTCGACAAGAACGCTGCGGAAGTAATCGCTTCGCAAATAATATCCGGGCTTTCGGGAGACAGTCGTTGATAGAATATTCCTCGAATTCGGTTCACACACTTCTCGGGGCTGATGGCAGGCAGGCAGGCGCCTGTACTCTATCGGTCAAGCTGGCTGATTCAACAGCGAGCCGTCGACTTCGTTTTGCTGCGTTTTTCCTCTGCATCGCAGGTCTATTCGTTATCAGCACGCCTTCATTTTCCCAAGTACAACCGCCGTCAGGCGAGACAACTCCCTGGGTAATATATATAGGAAATACGGCATATCCCGTTCCTGTAAAGCCCGTTCGGATTGCCAACGGGAACGTGTTTCTCGGCCTAGATTCGCTTCGCGCCCTGGGCGGAGAACTGAGTTTTGATTCCGAAACCAAGACGGTCACGGCGAATCTGGCCGGGAATAAGTTTGTTCTCGATATCAGGAAGAAATCGGCGGCCCTCAACGACCAATTCATCGACAGAGACAAACTTCTTGAAGTGAACAATAAGTGGTATCTCGCCGTGGACGTTTGGGAGACGTGGGGATATCGCCCCATCTGGCATCCGAATTTCAAGGCGTGGCAGATAATCGGCAGGATAACGCGGCATGCCTACAACGACGATGCAAAGGATCTCGTGTTTGAGTCCACGTTGCCCTTTGAGATTCTGCAGACTCAGGCTTATGATGAGAAGAAGATAACGCTTACGATTCTAGGCGCATTCGTATCGGAGTCGGTTTACGAAGAACCAGGGGAATCCGCCCTCGACACACTCAAAATTGAATCCGACTCATTAGGTCGCGCAGTAATGCTCGATGTAACGCAAAAGGAAACGACAGGATTCAGGGTTTATTTAGACAAGAATCGTACATTTGCCCGCGTTAATTTCCGCAATCACTTCCAGCTTGCGGATTACGACTTGACAAGCTCTGGAGAGATTCGGTTGAAAGTCAAGTTTGCCAAGCCGACCGACTTGAGCGTGATGGAACTGGCAAATCCGGATAGGCTGGTCCTTGATTTCCCGGGATGCATCTATACAGACGCCACAAAAACAATCGACGTCGGCATTGGCCATGTTAAGCGTGTGCGGATCGGACAGTTTAGTGAGCCCCCGAAGCCCTACACCGTGCGGGTTGTCGTGGATTTATCCGAGATGATCGGATACAGAATAATTCCATCATTAAGCAAAGACACATATTACATCCAGTTCCTGGGCAGAATGACCGGCAAGTACGCGATTGTGATTGACCCGGGACACGGCGGAAGCGATCCGGGGGCGCTGACATCGTTCAGCAATTCGAGGGAGAAGGATCTCAATCTTGATATTGCGCTTAGGGTGCGGGATCTTCTCGAAAGCAAGGAGCAAACCGTATTTATGACCCGCGAGGGAGATTATTACGTGTCTCTCGCGGAAAGAGCCGAAATCACAAATAGGCTTCTCCCGATGTTCTTCGTCAGCATTCACAACAACGCGTTTGAAACAGAAGAAATGCACGGTGCAATGACCTTTCATTACGAAGGCAGTCGGCAAGGCCGGATTCTTGCAGGTTTCATTCAAAGACGAATCGTGACCCAGTGTGGCGCACAGGACAAGGGTGTTCGAACGGCAAACTTTTTTGTTCTCCGTGAGACGATTGTGCCCGCAGTGCTTGTCGAATGCGGGTTTATGACAAATCCAGACGAGGAAGCCAAGCTGCGCGATCCGAACTACAGACGAACTATGGCGATGGCGATTGCAAATGGGATTCTAGATTATTGCGCATCGATTACACGATAGATAGACGCGTGAAACACCGTCCGATCAGTACGAAAGCTTGATGTCGATCCATTTACGCTGTTTGATGCGATGTACGATGAGGATTGCCTCGACGAGGTTTGAAATGACCATTCCACACCATACTCCAGAAAGCCCCATGCCGAACGTTACAGCCAGAATGTAAGCTGCGGGGAGCCGCACTGCATACAGGGCAATAAGCGTCAAAAGCAATGGATATTTGGTATCCCCGGCACCTCGCAGGCAGCCAATACCGGCGAAGGTAATGGCCATAAGCGGCTGGGCGAATGCATGAATTCTAAGGTACAGCGTGCCTTCCGTAATTACTCCGGCGTCGTTTGAAAAGAAGTCTACAAACGGAGTGGCAAATATGAATAACACTGTACCGAGTATGCTCATAATAACCAGTGTGAACATTACAGCTTCCCTATACGTTTCAAGAGCCTTATCCTTGCGCTTTGCACCAAGCGCTTGACCGACCAATGCACCCGCCGAGATCATCACTGCAATCCCGAGCATGAAACTTATCGATTCGACGATTATGCCGAGGCCGAGCGTGGCCGCACCGGCAGTGGCATTCGGCGTCATGGAGATTATTCTGAAGAGGCCGATCATCGCTCCCTGCCTTGAGATGGCCTGCAACATCATCGGCGAACCCAGGCGAAGCATGTTTCTTATGGTCTTCTCCGCGCCCCTGAAGTGAGCAAGGGCGAATGATGCCCATCTGTTATGGTAAAGGATATATATTGCCGCAGCCATTACGATCCCGCATGTCGCAATAGTGCTCATCGCCGAGCCCATCACGCCGAAGCGCGGAATCAGGATCAGGTTACCAAGGAAATTGGCCAGGTTGAAAATAACATTCAGGTACATCGGAAAGCGCGTTTGGCCGAGCGCGTTGAACACGCCGTTCGTTACAAAACGCATTCCAAAGACTGAAATGCCGAGATATATAATTGAAATATAATCCCAACCATAACCCGCTGATGCGCCCTCTGCTCCAAGCAGAGTAAAAAGGTAAGGGCCAAGCGCGAAGCCAAGAAGCATTATCGGAAATGATAGGTATATGCATACCATTATCGCTTGCGCCGCATACTGGCGGGATTTTTGTGTTTCACCAGCTCCGAGCGTTCGGGATACAAATGCGGACGCGCCTACGCTTACGCCCATAAACACGCTGTTGACAACGAAAATGCCTGTGCGGCTCATCGCGAATCCTGCGTGTGCTTCCTTCCCTAGTTCCTGAATCATATAGAAATCGACATATCCGATTAGCGTTGTCAGGATATTAGCCATAACCAAGGGAAGCGCTAGTTTGATCAGCGTTGAGCGAATGGGTTTTTCAAAATCAAGAGCTTCAAGCGCCCTGCCATGCCTGAGGGAATTATATTGAGTGGGCATATCAGGCTCATTATGTGCCTGATTATCGTTCTCGGCGCCGGGAGCAGCTTCTTTTGATGAGTGTTTGCGACGATCAGATGACGCTGAATTGTCTTCTGTCGGTTTTATTCCACCCATCAACCTGACGGATTCAAGATATTATCGCCATAGTCGTCAAGCGGCGGACCGAGCTCATCATCATTTCCATCTCTGGGTTTTGCAGGCGACTCCGTTCTTCCCGCTGCGGGTGCAGAACTGGGAGCATCATCTCTGCGTCCGAGCAGAATCAGTTGCCGGGCGACAACTTCGGTTCGGTAATGCTTCTGGTTTTCAGCATCTGTCCATGTGTTTGTCGAAATCTTTCCTTCGATGTATACCTGCTTTCCCTTGCGGACATACTCGTTCGCGATCTCCGCAGTTTTTCGCCAGAGAACGATGTTGTGCCATTCTGTCCGTTCCTGCTGATTCCCACTCTTGTCGGTATAGCGTTCGGTTGTTGCCAGTGGGAATTTACAAACGGGAACGCCTTCAGCAACATAGCGGATCTCAGGATCCTTACCTACGTTCCCAATCAACAGAATCTTGTTGAGACTTGCCATATCCTCTCATTCTCCCCTTCAGTACGTACAATCGATCAAATGTTCATCTCGAACCGGAAATCCGAGATAGTGAATATCTGATTCAAGGATCAACTCAGCGTTACGTGGTTAATGATAAGCTCGAAACTCGTACTCAGTTTCTCGGCTGCCTTTCTGCTTATGACCATCCTATCAAGGAAAATTTCGAAATACTGCATCACACTTGCAAACTGAGTGTCAATTTCAAGCTCAAGAGTTAGTTTCGGAATATCGCCATCCACAACAAGCCCGCTTTTCACGCAGGCGTAATTGACATCATCGTGGATATCGTTTGCACGAGGATCGTATTTGCGCACACGGCTTCGATGCACATCGCTTTTGTCGGCAATGATCACTGCTGCACAGATCGAATTGAGAGGTGTACCGTATTCCTCCTCGTGATTTCCGATGGCACCAAGCACGATTGCCTTTTGATAATTTGTGAATCCGAGCCTTGTCAAGATCGGGTAAGCAAGCATCGCGCCTGTTTGACCGTGAGCCATACGCCCGAAAATATTCCCTACATCGTGCATAAAGCCTGCCACACGCGCACATTCAACCTGTTCTTCTGAATGACCCAGAGATTCAAGGATATATCCGGCAGCCTGGCTCACTTGAAGGGCATGACGAAAACCATGCTCCGTGTAGCCGATTGCCGCAGTGTTTTCATCCGCCATATCAAGGTACTCGCGTATCTCGTCATCGTTGTAAACGCGAATAAAGATGCTTTTTTCCGAATCCGGGATATCCCTTCTGTCGTGGTAGGGATGATCCAGTAAAAGCGCATAACGCTTACGCATATCCACCTCCTGACCGTCGGAATCAGGCATATGCCGACACCTCCGATTTTCCCGCAATCAATTCCCGGCTTTTCTTCATAACAGAAACCGTTAAATCTGCCTCAATTGCCATCCTGTTCACCGGCATCAGACAAGTCGTGACGTATCTGCGCCGCCATATTTGTACCAGGAGAGCTGTCGGATTGAGCAAGATTAGGATGGGTTTTCTCGATTTTCATCAAAAAGCCCTTCAGAAGCCCGTAGAACTCATACTCGAAAGCATCACGTTCGGCTTTAAGCCCTGCAAGCTCGTTTCTTAGCCTGACCTCCTCAAGACGGGCCTCCTTGATGATACTCTCAGCTTCCTTTTTTGCAATACTGATTACCTGATCGCG
>JAGGVC010000127.1 GCA_021158185.1 bacterium
AGCGCCTGCTCCTCGGTGGCGGTCACGCCGTCCTCGGCCGCGTAGGCGATAAGACCGGCCATACGGGAGTCGTATATTTCGAGAACGCGCGCGGGATCGACCGCGGCGTACTGCCTCCCCATCTCGCGCGGCGTCCCCCTCAGCAAAACAACCGGAAGAACGATTTTTTGGGATGAATCGAGCATTTGTTACATCCACATTACACGAGCAAAACTGAATCGCTCGTCAAAATGAAGCATACGACTTGAGGTTGGATATTGTACACCTTATGAGTAATTGTAAGTCGATTACATTTTCAAGTCGCGCATTTATAGAACTGGCGGGATTGCTATACCGCCTGTGTATTCCTGAAGTAATAAATTGACTCGAAATACTTGTTGGAATCGCGTTCGGTTCTCATCAATACCGGTCTGCGGAAAACATCCATAAGTTCAAATCCGCAGCGCGAACCCATATCTTCATACAGCCCAAATTTATCGTTTGCGACGATAAACACCTTGGCGTTCTTTTTCAGCGATTTCTTTGCGTTTTCAAAGACCCGGACAATTCCTTCCGAGTAGTCCTGTTTGGCTTGACGGCTGGTTCCGCGTGATGCTGCTCCAATTTCCATCTCATCGAGACGCAGGAAATCGAAAAGCTCATAGGCATAACGATGCTGTTCGTGATAGTCGATAATACCAACATAGGGCGGCGATGTGAAAATGCCGTCGAATTTGGCGCGCAGTGGAATCCTGAAAGTTCCGGCATCGCCCTGGAATACTTCAATTTGCGCATTTGTCCTTAACGAATCGAATTCCTTTATCCGTCTGAGCGTATCAAGGCTGTATCTTCTGATGAATTTGTATGCTTCATCTACAGGAGTGCAGTAGCGCTTGTGTTTTATACACCAGTATGTTTCCCTAATGGGTGCTTTGGGGCGCGCAAGGTCGTAATGTGGAATCAGCCTTGCAGAGCGCGCAGCGCGGGATAGAATAACCTTCAGAACATCCTGATTGTTGTATTCAGGGATGATGCTTCTGTAGAAGAGAATCTCCTTCAACGCGCGGTCGCTGAACCATTCCTTCAGATATTCGCTCGATGTTTTAAGCGGCTTGAAATCCCGGAACAGTCCCTTTGAGCCTTTTATTATCGCATCTGAGAAAGATCTCAGTTGCGCAAGCGCGTGTAAAACCTCGCTTTCCACGAATTCAAGGTTGTATTTGCGGGTCTTGACCTTTTGGATCAGCACGTTGAATGCGGAAAGCTCGATCCCTGCCGCGTTCATCCCAAGGGCATTTGCCTCAATCAAGGTTGTGCCCGAGCCGGAAAACGGGTCAAGAATCCAGTCATCCTTGGAGAAGTACTTCCTGAGAAAGACCTCCACAAGTTGGGGGATGAATTTGCCCAGGTATGGATGTAGTCTGTGAACATGCTTGGTTCTATCCCTTTCGCGGATTCCAAGGAATGTTAGGTCGTTCCCCAAAACATCGATGTTTTTCTGAATGTCTACATTGCGGTTGATCGAATCGATATCGACGTGAAATCGCTTCGCGGCTTCCAAGTTAATGCTCTGCATCCCTGCAACAACACTCCATTTCGCAGAATCAAAACTAAGGCAACAATTGCGTAATGCCAAATCGGAAGAACCAGACCTGCTATTATATACTATACACGCGTTTCAGTGTGGAAAAGCGCTCAGTTTGGAAAGATTTCTCTCTGCGTTTCTCCTCATCCCCCGATCTTATCCTTCGCCCATTCGAGGACATGGCGTGCGATGTCGCAGCCATGCGCTTTATCCATGCCTTCGAAGCCGGGGCTTAAGTTCACTTCGAGAACGATCGGCCCTTCGTCGCCGAGGATGATGTCCACACCGGCGAAATTAAGTCCGAGTACAGACGCCGCCTTCACGGCAAGTCCTGCGATGTCGTCCGACAGATCGTATTTGTAGAGCTTGCCGCCGCGATGGAAATTCGATCGGAAGTCCGATCCGCCCGAAACACGGTTAACCGCCGCAATCGCCTTCCCGCCAAGGACGAGCACGCGTAGATCAAGCTCCTTTGCACCCCTGTAATGCCTTTGAAGCATCACGTCGTACTGAATCAGGTTCAGGCTTTCGGTGATGCTCGCGGCTGCGTCGAAACTCTCGCACCAGATTACGCCTATTCCCTGGGTTCCCCGCAGGTACTTGAGCACAACGGGCGGGCCGCCCAGTTCGAGAATCGCGCGGTTCAAATTCTGGCCGCTCCGCACGAGGCGTGTTTCCGGAATCGGAATGCCCGCGCTTTCGAGTGCACAAAGCGCAGAGAACTTGTGACGGAATTCGAAGGTGGGGTGCGCGGGGTTGATCGTGAGTGCACCGCCGCGCTCGAATTCTGCAAGCACCTGTACGGAGTATTCGCAGGACAAGCTCGAAAGGCGGTTGATCACTACATCGGGTTTCGGCTGTTTGCCGCCTACAACGAGTCGGTGGCTCGCAGCGCCGATGCCGACGGACGCAAGGAATGGATCGACAACATCCGCATTCCATTCCATCGAGCGCGCTGCACCGACAAGCCGCCTGACCGTGTAAAGGTACGGGTTGCGTGACAGAATTATAGCGAGTGGCGAGCCCTTTCGTTCACCTGAGTCATTCAAAGAAAAGCCACCTGGATATCAGGGACGCTCAATCAGGCATCCTTCGGTTTGTCTTTTTCTTTGGACTTGATCTTTTCCTTGGCAACCTTGACGCCTTCGTCCACGGCTTTCTTGACCTTTTCGACCTTTTCCGAGGTGAACTCCTGTCCGGTCGAATATGCGAGATCAAGTGCATCTCTTGCCTGCTGGTACGCTTCGTTCAGTCTGACTACGCTCGCACCGTAGGCGTCCGTCACTCCGCCCTTCGCCTTGCCGTAGAATTCGCTGCCGCGCTCGCCAAGCTCAGTCCTGAGTTCCCTGCCGCTCTTCGGCGCGAAGAGAAGCCCCAGAATGCTGCCTACAAGCATTCCGAATCCGAATCCGGCAACCATCATGCCAAAGCTTTTCTGGAAATCGCCATTATTTTGTTCAGACATCCGAACCTCCTTCAAAATGAGCCTTTACCCCGATTCTCCCGATCCCCGAGTGATCTAAGGCCAGCCTTTATTCCGGCAGCTACACCGCCGATCAGGCTGATCGCATCGTCAACCTTGCCTTTCGTTTGAGAAATGCTCTCGGCAACCTGATCCCTCGTGTCTTTTGCGGTGCTGAGCATTTCGTCAAGTCCTTCTGCGGCGTCCTTCAACTGGTCGAGAAGCTGGCCGAGTTTCTGCAGAATCTCCTTCAGGCTTTCCATCGGCACTTCATCTTTGAATCGCTCAGAAATGCTGCGCAGGTTGGAAACCGTCCCGGAGATTTCATCGGTCAGCGCAGGAAGACGCTCAATCACCGGCGAAATCTCTTCGATACGCGCCCTGATTTCGGAGACGGTAGAACGCGTGTTGTCGAGGACTGCACTGAGTTCGCTTACGAGCTGCGTTTCATCTGCCTGCCTGAGAAGACGTTCGGCTCGATCAATTACCTCTTTGAGCTGCTTCAGACGTGGGATGAGATTGGCAGCAAGCACCACCAGAACCGCTGCAATGACAACCCAGCCGACTCCTACGAGGGCGACAATAACAAGGAGAATCGTTTCCGTCACATTAAAATTATAACATGAGACAACGCTTACGTACATTCGAAAGGCACAAATATTTCAAAGCTGGATCTCGTACGATGCGCTGGGATCAAAATTTCAAGCTGGATAAACCCGTATGAGTAACGAAGGAAGTCGCGCGATGCGCTACTCAACAGCGATTGACAGCTTGGGAAATGCGGCGTATAATTCGCAAATCTTGAGTCTGGAGGAATACATGCGTACAGGTGGAGTTTTCGCGTTCAGGCTTCTTGTCGCTGTGGCATTTTTGTTTTGTTGCATTTTACTTCAAGCTCGTCAAGTCCATGCCGACGATCTCGATCTTATCTTCGATCGCGTGGATCAAACACTTGACGTCCTCGGACAGAGTCCCGTCGAAAGGCTTATCACGATTCTCGAACAGCGAATCGAAATAATCGTTGGAGGTGAAAGCAAGCTCGAAACCGCAGAATCGAAGAAGTTTCTCAAGAGAATCCTTGGAGACAGTTATTTCATAGTCAAGGACGAGGGCTATACGTTGAATCTTGACTGGGCATTTCTTTCATCTGTTCTTGAGGATTATTCGCCCGATGCTAACGAACAAAACAAGCTTCTTTCGGAGTACATCATCACACGATGGAATCTTTGGGATTGCCAGGACATCGCGTTTTACACGATTCTCGCGCGACTTTACGTCAAGGCTGGGAGGGCAGGAAAGCTTGTGACTCTGCTTAACGATTTCAGTCCGAAAACGGGCGGACGTACCTTTTGGGGGGCAATGACAGGCAAAGGCGGCGGCCCCTATGCCAACATCAGAAGATCCAAACTTGTCGAATTGTACCGAATCGGTTTGGAGTACTTGGCGAAGGAAGTATCCCCCGACAGGCTCGAACAGTGGGTCTCCGATATGTCGAAATGGGATGAGGAAGGCAAAGTTAAGGTCGGCAGAATTGAGATTCCTGGCGATATGTTTTTTTCAGATATGCCAGGAGAAACGCATCATCTTAGGGCAACAACGCTTTACGCACTGCTGAAATTCAAGAAAGAAAACGACAGAGAAGTGCTTGATATCCTGACAAGGGATGTGGCGATGCTACTCGAAACGATGTTAAGGCGCGGGCAGTTCGACGTTGCATCCGACGAGCTCCTATACTTGAACAGAGTCAGAAAGGAGCTGAAGCTTACCGAAAAAAAAGACCTTGAAGAGCTCTACATCACATTATTGCCGATCAACCAAAAGAACCGACAGATCCAAAACGAAAAGGAACGGCTGAATCGCGAGCGAATAATCTTGTGGGATAAGAAGCGTGAGGAACTTTTCAGCCGTCACCCCGAATTGCAGTATATGGATCAGTTTCTGGAGGAGTTGCAGTATCCGAAGTTCTTTACTGAAGATGCTCAAAAAATCGGAGCACAGAAGGTTAACGATTCAGAGCGAGATACTTGGTTCGAACAGAACAAAGTAATGATTTATGTTCTTACCGCGATACTTGACGAGCTTGGAGTATAGCTATGAAGTACCTAGCCACACCTAGCATCGTGCTAATTTTTCTTTTGATGTTATCCGCTATCGAGATGGCTCAAGCACAGCCCGATAATACCGCGGCAGTCGATCAAGATGACGCCCGTCCAGTCATTATAGCCATCAGCATCGGCGAAGAGCAGTATCAGAGCGAGCTTGGGAATTTCCTTTATAACAAAGTCGTTTCGCTTCTCTCCCAACAGAAGAGGATTTCATTTGTCGATAGAAGCGCTCTAGAAAGCATACTTCAAGAGCAGCACTTACAGCTTTCAGGATTCGCCAATTCTTACGATATCGTGCGGATCGGTCAATTGGAAGTTGCTCAGTACGTTCTCGATATGAAAGCTGGCAAACTCGAAAAAGACATCTCGCTCTCGCTCGCTCTCGCGGACACTTCGACTGGCGAAACCATTTATCAGAAGGAAATATGTGGAGCCTTCAAGAAGCTTGATCTACCTGTATTTATCCTATGCGACGCAATCGCTCTCAAAACCACAGGCAAGTCCATTCCACCCCCTGACGGTGTGCAGCTTGTGACGGTTACAACATCGTCACTTCCGGAATTTAAATACAAGGTGTTTTCGAACGGTAAAGCGCTCGACGGGATAATGTACGTTCAAGGCAACCATCTGCTCGTCAGTGGGGAGAAATTGAGCGTCCAGATTTGGTTTAAAGGCGAGTGCATCTTCGGATTCCCAGTGCCGGATGGTTTGCAGACCCTTGAATTCGAGCTTAATGAGCTTCCTAAGCATCGACTGGAGGCGATGCTGCGCGATATCAACTTGAATAAGCTGTCTCCACTTCAGGAAACTGCTCTGAATAACTATGGGCTGTATGGGCTGCTGATTTTCGACATGTGGGTGTACCGCGATATGAATCTGGGAGATATCGCGATGTTCATGAACCTTGAGAAAGAGGTTGTCGAATTGTTTAGCACCGAGTTCAACGACACCGAAACACGGCTTTTTGGAAAATGAAGAGGAGGATTTGCGGTTGAACGTACTGCGGGCAGAATACCCGGTAATTCCCTCGGCTGAATTCGGGAACTGAATGTTAGGCATTAAGGTTCTTGACTGCTTTCATCAAAACCGATATATTATGCTTGTCTCATATCTTCGGGCGTAAGGCTCTATTGCATTAAAGGACGGTTGAATAGGAGGAGGATAAATGAGAAGTTCAATACTGAAGCTATTGTTTCTGGGATTATTTGTGCTTACCTTGCTTCTGTCGTGTGCTGCAAAGGACAAGGGAACAACGTTTACTCAGGGAGTTCCGCCAGATGTGACTCCGCCCGCGTCCGACACGACGTCACCTGTTATTGCAGGGGGGATCAACGCGAGCTCCACAACGGTTTCCGTCGGCGATACTGTTCTGCTTGCGGTCACCGCCACGGATGACAGCGGAGGCGTACTTTCTTACGCATGGAGCGATGGGGACTCCGGCGGAACATTCACCGGAGAAGGCAGCAGTGTCGAGTACAGCAATCCCGCGCAGGGCACGTTCACAATCACTGTTGCGATTTCGGACGAAGCGGGGAATGCCACATCCTCGACAACCGAAGTAACATTCGGTGGTGCGGGAGGCTATTTCGATACGCTTCCGGGAGGCCTTCATGGTACGTCGAGCGGAATGCGCTGGTGGTACGAACGGGAAGACGGGCTCGGCTCACTTATCGGTGTGTCGTATGACGATACAGGCTGCAATTCCTGTCACGTTTATGCGACGGGCGAGGGTGCGAAGGGTACGGCCAGCGGGTGCAGTTCCTGTCACGCCGAGGATTTCAGCGTGACCTTGCCGGATGCCTGCATAAGATGCCACTCGCGACAGGGCGCAGAGATTTCCAAGATGGGTTTGCCGGACGTTCACCGCGACGGAACTCATTTTGAGGGTAGCTGCACAGGCTGTCATTCACTCGACGAGATTCATGGCGACGGCAATTCGTATGATTCGATGCACAGCGATGGCCAGTTCAAAACCGATTGTGTAGATTGCCATACGGATCAAATGGCGCCTGATCCCGCCATCTCCGAGCACGCGGTGCATATGGATGAGATTCACTGCGACGGATGCCACCTCGAAACAGCGATCACCTGCTACAACTGCCATTTCGACTCGCTTCTGAATAACCACGAGAAGAAGCCTTACAAGGCCTTCAACCAGTTCGTGTTTCTCGCAAATGACACGTTGAGCGGGCAGATAAAAGTGGCCAGCTACCAATCGGTCGTTTATGAGGATCATACGTTTGTTGCGTTCGGACCATATCACGGACACGCGATCACAGCGGAAGGGCGCACTTGCGATGACTGTCATGGAATTGAATACGTAACTGAATACGAGGATACAGGGAAGATCGTCGTTACAGAATGGGACGACGCGGCGAACGACGGAGCGGGAGGCATTGTCCACGCACAAGGCGTAATCCCGTTCATCGATCCTGTTGACTTTGAATTCCAGTACGTCGGTTTTGACGGGACGGACTGGTCGCCGAGCACGACAACGACAGAGTTGGCGCAGTACGAGTTCATTACGCCGCTTACAGAGGATCAACTCGATGCGCTCTCAATGGATTTCGGCGCAGCATATGCCAACTTGCCCGGAAGCCTTCACGGAACCTCTGATGGAATGCGCTGGTGGTTTGAAGAGCCTGACGGATTCGGAGCGTTATCGGGGCTTTCGTATGACGATACCGGCTGCAATTCCTGCCATGTTTACGCGACGGGCGAGGGCGCCATGGGAACCGAGGATGGATGCAGCAGCTGTCACGCCGCAGACTTCAGCGTTGATATGCCTGCTGCATGCTTCAGGTGTCACTCTCGACAGAGCGTCGAGGCGAATGTTATGGAACTTACAGATGTTCATACTGACTCAGAGCAGTTGAACGGCTGCTACGGCTGTCACGGGTTCGACGAGATTCACGGTGATGGAACGTCCTACGATGCGATGTACAGTGCAGGTCAGTTCAAGAATGACTGTGAAGATTGCCATTCGGGCGATAATGCACCACCTTCAAATGCGGCGCATTCGATGCATCTCGACTCGCTGCACTGCGATTCCTGTCACATGCAGACGGTCATAACGTGCTACAACTGCCACTTTGACTCGCTTGTCGATGAGCATGTCAAGCGTGCGTATCAGCCGATGAACGGCTTCGTCATGCTTGCGAACGATGTCGATTCGGGCAAGATCAGGCCTGTGAGCTACCAGTCGGTTGTCTATGGAGAGCATCAGTTCATCGCATTCGGCGCATATCACAGCCATTCTGTAACGGAAGTTGGGCGCTCCTGCGCCGAGTGCCACGGCG
Source organism: bacterium (assembly GCA_021158185.1). Classification (GTDB taxonomy): domain Bacteria; phylum 4484-113; class 4484-113; order JAGGVC01; family JAGGVC01; genus JAGGVC01. The sequence goes on from JAGGVC010000127.1 coordinate 8,431, forward strand.
ACGGTTTCTCCGGCAACGCAATTATGGAAGAGCTGAATACTACAGGGAAGATCGCCGTTACCGAGTGGGATCCGGCTGCAAATGAGGGCGCGGGCGGCATCGTCCATGCACAGGGCGTGATTCCGTTCGTTCCCGATGTGTTCTCGTACGCGTTCGTTGATTACGATTCGGGAACAGAGACGTGGTCGCCTACCGGAGTGACGGACTTTGACTACCAGTACGGACTCATCGAGCCGCTGACGCAGGATCAGATCATGTCGCTCGGCTACACTCCACCCGAATAGGAGTGCTTTAGACTATTAAATTTGGCGCACCTGTGAGTCAGCGGGTGCGCCTTTTTCATAAATGGGTTTCTGATACAGGGATGACAAAGAGTGCTGGGCGGAGAACCGCTGTCCATAAAACGCAATCTCTGTTGTTCTCCACCAGCTCAGATCTTCGTTCGGTTTTTTTTCGGCTTGTTCGAGGCTGCGAGTTTTTCGAATTGCTCTTTTTCCGGATACGAAGATAATTTTGCCGTTACAATAAGCCACGTGGACTGAAGCACCATCAGGAGAATGGACATTGCGATCGCGGACGTCAGAAGATACATCACGATTATCTGATATTTCACCGCTTCTATTGGGGAGACGCCTGCGATGATCTGCCCGCTCATCATGCCCGGCAGGGCAACGACGCCCATTACCGCAAGCTGATTAAGCGCGGGCATCAGCCCTGCGCGAACGCTGCGGCGGATCATCGGCAAGGCGGCGAGCCAGGTTGTAGCACCGAGGGAAAGGTAAGCTTCGAATTCCCCTATGTATCCAGACATTTCCGATCTGAATCTGTCGAGAAAAAGCATTATTCCATTCATGGAATTTGCCAGTACCATTCCTGCGAGAGGTATCGAATAATACGGGTGATACCAGGGCTTGAGATCGAGGATGAGCGTGAGGAGCGGCAGCATGGATAAGGTTACGCTTAGAATAAGAGCTGCGAAGATGCGAAGCTTCAGGCCGCGCGCCTGCCATCCCTGTCGTGTGTATGCGGTGTGTGCAGCGATACCGGCCATTATCACAACGATGAACGCGAGCTTGATAGGATGATCGGTGTTGAAAGCCCATTCGAGTATGTATCCAACTGCCGTAAGCTGAAGAAAGCAGCGAATCGCTCCGAATACAAGCGGCCCGCCTAAATCGAGCTTTAGCCAGCAGATCGCAATCCCGATAATGAGCAGGAATAACATGCTGGCAAGAACGTGCCACCATGAGAGCACAACGAAAGATGTTTCTTCCATCATCGCACGCGATTATCACACATGAGATATAATTATAGGTGGTTTCGGATTGTCCGGCGCCAAATCTATTTTTTCATGCAGGTTATGCAGGAAGCATTTAAGGAAAAGGGTTTTGAAAATATCGGTGATGAAACAGCACAGCGCTCCTCCGAGCCTGATTCGATGGAAGATGTGCTTGCGCTTGTCGCAGATGCGGCCGCCGATAAGCTTGCAGAGGATCTGTGTATTCTCGACGTAACTGGATTCCTTGATTATGCCGATTACGTTGCTGTATGTCAGGGACAGACGCCTATACAAAACCGTGCAATCGCAGACAGAATCATAGAAGTCCTGAAGGGATATGATATAATTCTTTCGAGTCTTCAAGGGTATCGCGCTGCCGATTGGATCCTGATCGACTACGATACCTTTGTTGTGCACATTTTCTCGCCTGAGGCGCGCGAGTTTTACCAGTTGGAGGAACTCTACAGCGAGGGCAGGAAAGTTGAATTTGGCTAATGCGGGCCTGTGGCGCAGTTGGGAGCGCGTCTCCTTGGCGTGGAGAAGGTCAGGGGTTCGAATCCCCTCAGGTCCACTTCCGGTTTTTGGCTCTATGATGGAACTTGGTGTGATTCCGGGTGTCCATAAGTACGTTTCCATCGGACTCTTTCTTTGAGGACGTAAGGAGGTGCCGGGAATGCTTAGGCATCTTGGTTTGTTGTTCGGTTTGTTGCTGGTAGCCGTTGTAATCGTTCCGACATCCGCATCAGCTCAGTCGGTTAGCGGGCCGATCGTTATGCAGTTCAACCAGGTTAGCGATCAATACGATCGCTATATGTTCAGGTTGAGCCTCCAGGGGGCGGTTATCAAGCCCTGGACGGCGCCGGATATTCTGAGTATTCCGGAATTCGGTGTCAATGCTATCTGGGAAGATCGCGTAACGTCGGTTTCTGAAGGTATGAACAAGCACTCCATTCATTTCTACCGCTATGACGTGTCCACTCTCAACTTTTCAAGCGGCTATGACCCGGGGAGTGGTACTGCTGGTGGCGGATCGGGAGGCCCGGCTGCAGGACCGGGTGGTGGGAGAAGTGCCAGTATCGGAAATAGCGGAATGACGATTAGCCCCAAGGGTTCTGGTCTGCCGTTGTTCTCGGATATGAACGACAAGCACGACGGTTTCTCCGCTCCTGGCTCGCTGGGGTTGGCGGGTGATATCGGCGAAGTGCCATCCGGCAACGGTTCGCTCTACGCCGGAGAAGGTTTCATCGGCCCCATGCAGGATAATTACGGTGTTTCGGGCGGCCCTGAAGCTAACTTTGATATTTCCAAGATAACTACGTCGGATATTAAATACGTAACACTCAAGAACGGGCAGATAATCGATGTCCGTGGCCTTGAGCTAATGAGCGACTACAGTGATGCCCAAGTGAACAACGAGGAAATCATTATCGATGTGGAGAACATTTTCGAGTGGTCGCATCTGTTGGTGCTTCCCCCTTATCCAGTGTATTTGGAGGATTTCTGGTACGCGGAGCTTCCGATGAGCGTGCCCGGCCTGCCCGAGAAGATTCCGATGAAGCTTTATTACCAGGTGATGGATTTCCGCAGGGTTATGACGCGGAGGATTGTGGTAATAGACCTTTCTGGCCTCGTAGAATTTGATCAGTACTGGGATATCGAGAACAAGGATGAACGCTGGACCAAAAAGTACCGTGCATTCGGTCATATGAGCATAAGCGCACGCTATATGTACGATATAGACAAGAACGAGATATTCGCGATCGCGCGCCCAATAATGCTCATCCCGCGCAATCTATTCAAGGGTAATGCCGTACTGCCGGGTGATTACAGGGATTTCGGAAACTATGGATTGATTCTCCGGGGGATATGGGGAATGAATCACCCTGGAATGTCCGTTACAACCAATATGCGCTACTTCACGCGATTTGAAGACGAGCGCAAATTAAGAACCTCTGCCGGCCTCAGCGGTCCCGAGTACGAGCGTAAATTCCTTGATATAACCTACTTCGCCCAGATGGAGGCCGAGTAGCCTCCGGTTTGGTGCATCGGTGTGCCCGTCTAAGTTCGTCGGATGGACAGTTTTTCGGCTTCCCTAATGGAAGTCTTGGCCTTGGGGTGGTTGTGATGCCCTTTCCATCAGTTGCTTTTGCTGTGGTTACAGGCGCTGTCACATCAGAGTATTCGTCAATAATCAGGTGGCTTCTCGTTGTGCCGGTGCTTTACGTGATCGGTCAGATCGTACTCTTAATTCGCTACCGCGGATGGAGCGCGTTTATCGTTGCCTCTGGTGAAGATGATCGCATCGCAAATTCACCATGGGCAAATCGTCAGTTTATTACCGAACAATATCAGAAATACTGTAAGCACCGTGAAAAGCTCAAGCGGATAATTCAGCTCAAAGGACACGTTGACGCCCGTGAGCGAAGGCACGAGTATATACTTCGAGATCTCATTGATACGAAGCAATTCGACCACGCTGAAGCGTATCTGTTGTCGTTGATAAACCTCATTCGTGATAGCGGCGATGTTGATGGTGAAATAACCTATCTTACTTACATGGATCGTATGAGGCAATTCGAAGCTGAGGCGAAAGCCGAGGAATTAAAGGCAATGACGCCGCCGAATTCAACACATGATGAATGATCCCCGCCGCGCGGCCCAGAATCCTGATTTCGACACTTTATGCGATCTTGTTCGCAAGGAGTTGTCACCAGAGCTGTTTGAGCACTCGCTGCGAGTTGCAGACTGCGCAGTCCATCTTCTTGAGAAGCATGCACCCGAACATATCTCTCGGGGCAGGATTGCGGGGCTTCTGCACGATATAGCAAAGCCCCTTGCATTTGACGAACTGATGAAGCGCGCGGAAGAGTTTGGTATCCTTATTAATTCTGTTGAACAAAGGAGTCCCTGGCTCCTTCATGCAAAGGTCGGTGCGCTGATGGCCAAGTTCGATTTCGGTATCACTGACGAGGATGTGCTGCATGCAATCGAGTGGCACACCGTTGGCAGAAAGAGTATGTCGGACTGTGGAATGGCGGTGTATCTTGCGGATATCATTGAACCGGAAAGGAGCTTTCCGGGCGTGGAAGTGATTAGGAAAGCCGCAGAGGTTTCGCTTGGAAAGGGCTGCATTGCCGGTGTCAGAGCCGCTATTAAATATGTTGTTGATTCGGGATGGCCGATTGACCCGTCGACGCTAGAGTTCTACAATTGGCTTTTGGAGGATGACCGATAATGGCTGGCACGGGAGACGGTTCCGAGTTTGAAGGCGGACTTACGCCCGATCTCGACTGGATACCCATAAAAGATGCAAGCTTGAGGAAAGTTGCGTCCCGCTCCGGCAAACGCTCCACGAATTATCGGAAACGCCTTGATATGTGGCGTCGCAGAAGGCGTTTTAAGATCATCGCTCTTCTCGTGATGTACTCGATGCTGTTCTTTATCGTGTTTTCCGCAAGTCTCGTTGCATTTGTAGGCATTGGACTAAGCGAGGAGCAGCATAAGAGCCTGAAAACCTATTTCTCTCATAAACTATACGGTGCTGCGAAAAAGGAGCCTGCCTTACCCAAGCTGTTTGATGATAAACGCGATATTCATATTTTGATTGTAGGTTTGGATAAGGAACCGCCGCACAGAAGCGATACTGTGATAGTCGTTCATATGGATCTTGTGTCTCTCGAAACGAGGATGCTCTCGATACCGCGGGATCTGCGCGTTACGATGCTGACAAAAAGCGGTCGGCGCGCGAAGGAAAAACTCGCTCACACATATGTTTACGGTGATATTGGCGGTGTCAGATTTGCAGTCGAGCATCTTCTCGGCATCAGTATTGACAACTATGTTCTGATAAGCATAGAGGGGCTCGTGAGTTTTATCGACGAGCTTGGCGGTATCGAAATCGACGTTGAGAAAAATATGCGCTACCGCGATCGCGCTCAGGATCTCAACATCGATCTAAGAAAGGGTCTTCAGGTTTTGAATGGAGAGGATGCCGTCGATTACGGAAGGTTCAGGAAGGATATCGAGGGCGATAACGGAAGGATGCGCCGCCAGCAGCAGCTCATCAAGGCAATACTTATTGAGGCTCGAAAACCCACCAATATAAGGAACATCGGAACGCTTCTTAATCTGTTTTACGAAACCGTCGAGACGGATTTCCTGCTGGGCCAATTCCTCGGATTCAAGGACGAGATTAATGATTTCACTCCCGACAAGATTAAATCGATGACACTTTTCACCGATTCCATGATTATCGAAGGGATTAGCTATCAGTTCGTTACTGACAAGGATCTTGAGGAAGCGAGGGATTTCCTGCTCGACCTTTCACCTGAGCCTCCACCCGGGGATGAAACGGACGAAGAGGATCAAGGTGGGACTGATTCCGTGTACGCGGAAAGTTAAACGAAGCCGGATAACGGGGGACGTGAAGAGAGTAATTCCGATAACTCTCAATAGAACCGAGCGCTTCAACCTTTGTATACAACAGAAGCAATCTGCACACAGGTGATGACGGGGCATTATTCATTTGAATCCGAACACTCGCTGCAAACACCCGATATGCGAAGAATGTGGCTCTTCGGCTTGAATCCCAGTCTGGTGCAGACTTCATCCTGCAACCGCTCGATTTCCGCGCACTCAAATTCAATCACCCGTCCGCATTTTTCACAGATGAGATGCTCGTGGTGTTCGACTCCCGCCGCGAGTTCAAAGACGGCAGCGCCGGATGCAAGCTGCAGTTTTCGGAGAATCCCGGCTTCGACGAGATGTTCCAGCGTGCGGTAAACGGTCGCTCGCCCGTAATACGAGGATGATTTCTTCCTTCCGATCAGTGCAAGAATGTCAGTTACATCGAAGTGGCTCGGCGAAAGGCTTGTTGCGGCTTCAAGTATGGCCAGGCGCTGTGATGTCATCCTGAGCCCGTGTTTTCGCAGGTAATCCCTGAATTTTTCGAGAAATTGATCTTTCATCATAGAAAGCCTGCACTTAGAAGAACAAGCCATGCCAGCCCGGCGCAGCATACGACCTCAACAATGCCGCTTTCGGACGCTTGAAGAATAGCACTCATTGAGAGGATTTGTCAGCGTATTTCGCTTTTATCCTTCAAGGTTTTCTGAAACAATACACTATGTTCGCCGTCTTAACATATTGGGCTTGCTGTTGCAGTTTTGAAAAGCGTTCTTGGTCGGGTATAATTGTACTGTGCTACTATGACTTGGAGCTGTCAGATCATGATTAACAGGTTGGTTGCGATTTCAGTTATTGTCGTAAGCGCGTCAGTTTTTTCGTTCGCGCCTAGTGCAGTCTTTGGTAGTGAAGATACACCGAAGAATATCGATGTTGGATCAATGGACCTATTCCCTTTTGATGATCCAGGCGAAGTTGTGTTCGAAGTGACCGCAACCCCTGAGATGCTTCCTGCCGACAATAAGACCGAATCCGAGATCGTGGTCATTCTGAAAGATAGGGAAGGTGCACCACTTGAAGGACGCGAAGTTACCTTCTATCTTGAGCAGGGCTATGGAAGGCTGAGTCCGGCTTTCCCTGTAACGGGCGATGACGGCATAGCCGAGGCCGTATATATGGCAGGAAGAATCGCCGCCACAGCCGTGATCCGGATAACGGACGTTGAAACAGGCGAATACACTTTCTTCGAAATCCCGACATCAATTTCTGCATCTATTTCGCTCGAGCTTGTCGAGCCGTCGAGGTTTATTTCGAGTTTCATCAAAAGGCAGACTGCAACCCAGCTATATACTATGTCGGTGGATGTTTTTCCCGATCGTCTGGTGGCCGACAGTTTTTCGACGAGCCGTATCACGGTGAACCTTCTTTCTATTGAAAATGGGATGCCCGCGGTCGGTGTTCCGCTTGAAATAAGGCTTGTTAGCGGCGACGGCGAGATCATCAAAGACCGGAACACCACCGATACGAACGGCACACTTGAGGTGTTCTACCGCTCAGGTGATACGCCCGGTACCGTGATAATCGAAGTGATCGAGCCCGTAACGGGGCTTTCGGAAACCATCGAGATCGCCGTTCTTGAGGAGGGGCCTGCAAAAATCAAGCTCTTCTTTGCAGACGCCGATGGCAATCTGTTCGATGAAGCCGCCAAGCTACCGGCAAACGGTATCGAAACCATAGTAGTAGTTGCCCAGGTGCTTAACCTTGTCGATATGCCTGTACCCGATGTCACGGTTCAGTTCAGCCTTTCGGAGGAGCTTGGAGTTATCGAAGTGTTGGAATCCAAGAGCGACCCGAACGGTTACGTATACGCAACATTCAAGGCTGGAATGCAGACCGGTATCGAAACGATCATCGCATTTCTGACGAGCAAACCCATTGAGAATATATTTGAATAAACCAGGCGTGTAATCGACGGGCCGATGAGTTGAGCGCTTTGCCGTATGCATCCCTCTCCGACTGATTCGTTCGGATTTTACCTGAAACAGAACGATAGATGTGTCACACCGTCTATAATATGAGTGGCAGGATGCATTGGAAGGTACTTCTATGGTTCCAGTAAAGGACATCACTCTTGTTTTGCTTATCGCTGTTTTTTCGCTTTCGGCTTGCGGTCCAGCGAACAACGAGGATAACGGCGGATCGAAAGGGAATGGGGGCAGCGTAAGCGAACTTGATCCGCGCGTTGAAGTTGTTTTTTCAGAAGCTCTCAAGAAGTATGAGGATAATTTCAAACGTGAATTCTTCTGGCAGACACCTGTAACGCTTGCAAGCGAGGCGCTTCGCAAGTCAAGTACGCGCCAGTCTGCAGGACTTGGCGGCGACTACAGTGCGTTTATGAAATGGATGCGCCTGCAGGACGATCCACTTTCAAATGACCTTGCAAGGATATCTGAGAAGCCGTTTGAGCTGCTTCAAGTGCATTCAACCGATAAGCTCGACCTTGCGAGGATCTATTTCGAACTTGGAGACGAAGACAAGCTTCGCGAACTTTTCTGGCCTGCGCCCGAGGATGCCGAAGAGCCGCTTGAACCGTCCAGGGAAACAACGGGGCTGAACGAATGGGCAATTTGGACGCTTTATAACGCCCGTTTCTACGCTCTCCCCGAGCATATCGAGGAGTTGTCATCACTTGCCGAACGCGCCGAAGATATGGATCAGCATATTGCGTCGGCAGTGAAGATGCGCTACTCGGTCGAGCTTGCAAGAGAAGGAGCGGATATAAACGACCTTGCCCAGTACGTTCGGGATGTTACGGGCGATCCTGCGACAGCCGAGCTTACCCTTGGACGCGTACTCAGGATTGCTGGACGACTCAACGAAGCTGACGCGGTCATCGCCTCATATATCAAGGCGGTAAAGGATGATCCGGTTGCGTGGATCTTGCGAGCAGAGATTTACCTTGATATCGGACAGCCTGTTAAGGCGCGCGAGTACGCTGCGAAAGTGTTCGACTTGAACGGTTACCTCGGCAAAGCCTGGGTGATTCTGGGTGTTAGCCGTTATTACGAGCGGCGGTTAGAGGAATCGATAACGGATTTTGAGAGCTGCTACGAAATAGACATGTTCGAGCCCACGCTGTACCCAAGGTGGATTCGACTGCTCACAGATTTGGGAAGAACGACGGAAGCGCGCGATCGCGCGGACCGCGCGGTTCTGCTTTTCGAGAATAACCCGGAGATTCGAGTTGCAAGCGGACTTGCATATCTTCATAAAGACGATCTAGAAGGCGCCTTTTCTGATTTCAAAACTGCTTCCGAGCTTGCACCGACGGTTCCATACGCTTACGTTGAGATGGCGAAGATCCTGCTTGCGGAGGGCAAGACCGACGAAGCCGCCGACAACTTTAACCGTGCCGTCGAGCTCGGAAAGCCGCTGGGGGAAATCGAGCGGGAATGGGGCAGTACACTCCTTTCGATGGAAGACTATTCCTCCGCAAAGCTCCATCTTCTAAGGGCGTCTGAGCTTATTCAGGATGACGCGGGAATCCTCAAGGACATCGGCAGGTGTTACGAAGCTCTTGGGAACATCGCCGACGCCGCTGAAGTGTACGAAAAATCAGCAAGGATCAACACGTGGGACGGCGAGGTTGCAATCTGGGCCGCGCTGATGTATGCAAATATCGGCGACGTAGATAAGAGCATTGTCATGCTCGATCACGCTGCGGCGGCAAGGTGGATCGATACGGACTACATCGTGGAGAATTTCCCGATCGAGGTCCAAAAAAGGCCGGAGTTTGCAAATATTCTCGCAAACATGAATCCACAGTTCGGACGCTAAGATCTTGCGCCGCCTGAAATCGCATTGCCAGAGCAAACAGCGATGATTCATCAGGCACGGGCGGTTTCAAACGGTGAAATTCATCTTATATCCGCATTTTGAGCAATACGGAAGTTTCGCGTGGATCTGTGTGGCGTATCCCGTACGGCTTACGGCCACTGCGCCGCATTCCGGACAGTAAGTGTTTGCATCGAGTCCGGCGACATTCCCGGGGTAGACATAGAGCAGGCCTGCTTCCTTTGCGATTTCCATTGCTTTTATCAGCACGGAAACCGGAGTTGCAGGCACGCTCCATCCGGGCCTCGGAAAGCTGCGCGTTATGTGCCAGGGTGTTTCCACGCCAGAATTTTCAGCAATCCATTTTGCCATCGTCTCAAGTTCGTCGGTCGAGTCGTTGATTCCTGAAACGACGTTCGTTACGATTTCGACGTGTACTTCCGCTTCCTTCGCCTGGATGATGCTGCGGAGCACAGCTTCGGGATTTGGCACGTTTGAAAGCGCCATCGCGCCTTCGCGTGACATAAATTTCAAATCAACCCTGTACGCATCGGTCAGGCGAAGGAGATCTGCGAGCGGCTCCTTGTTGATATAGGCGTTCGTCACTACCGATGTATAAAGCCCTGCCGCCTTTACCTTCTCGAAAACATCCAGCATATACTCGATCCAGATTGTCGGCTCGTTGTAAGTAAAGGAGATGCCGTCGCAAGCGCCGTTTTTTATTACGGGAACAACCTGATCTACGGGAAGGTGTGTTGTAGACCGCGCCTCTGAGTTGTCGAAATCCGTGAAGGAGATATCGTAATTCTGGCAGTGTCTGCAACGCATGTTACAGCCGAGAGTGCCAAGACTAAACGATAGAGTACCGGGCATGAAGTGGTACAGAGGTTTTTTCTCGATCGGATCGACCGCCATGGACGCAGGTTCGGCGTACGCCAGCGAAAACAGTTCGCCCTCAATGTTCATCCTGGCACCGCAGAATCCCAGCGTACCATCGCGTATAGTACAATCGCGCGGGCATAGCTGGCATTTGACGGAACCATCATCCAGTTTGCGCCAATATTTTGCCTTGTGCACGTTTCAATTATACCTGATTAGGAAATCGATGTCCCCTGCTCGAAATCGGGGGATGTGGAGGGAGGATTCGTTTTGAGTGTTGAAGCGAAAGTTATTGGAGTCGGACACTGCACCGTGGACATAACCTGCCCGATGGACAAGTTCCCGGAGATCGATCTCAAAACCGAGATCGAGAATGTGAAAATAGAAGGCGGAGGGCCGTCTGCCAACGCGATGGCTGCGCTTGCGAAGATGGGAGTTCGCACGGCGCTTGTTTCGCGTCTCGGTACGGATATCCTGGGCAGGTTTGCGCGTATGGATCTTCTAAGGCGCGATATTGAATGCACACATCTTTTTATGGATGAGGAAACACAATCGCCGCTTTCCGTGATAATTACGGAGAAGGATCGGGGTACGCGCACGATAATTGTCTACAAGGGTTCAAACAGGGAGGTTGATCCTCTTTGGCTTAGTGACGGCTGGATTATGACGGGGGAAATCCTGCACATTGACGGCCATCAGCTCCCATCAGGCTTTTTTGCAGCTTCAGAGTACAAAAAAGCAGGAAAAACAGTTGTTTTCGATGCGGGAAGCTGGCGAGTAGGAACGGAGGAGCTTCTGGAGCTTAGTACTGTAGTAATCGCGAGCAGTCATTTTGCAGGTAAGCTCGACGAAGATCCGGTGTACGCGCTCAGGAAAATTGTTGAATACGGGCCTGAATTGGCCGTGATCACACGTGGAAGGGATGGCGCGATCGCGTATGAAAACGGTAAAATAATCGAATCAGCCGGCTTTGATGTCGATGTTATTGATACAACGGGAGCGGGTGATGTTTTCCACGGAGCGTTCATATACGCGCACCTCGCTGGAATGAGCCTTGCTGATAGGCTTACTTTCGGAAATGCGGCAGCAGCGATGAAATGTTGTCATCTCGGCGCAAGAGGGGGGCTTCCGACCGCGGAAGAAGTGATGGCATTCCTTCGGGAGCGAGATGTAAATCTGGATTTTGCCGGGACGGACGGTTAGCCCAAAAAAACTTCTGTCTGCGATGCAGCCTTCGCCGCTGGCGAATCAACTTTCCCACGAAGCTGACGCTCGGAAATGCATATACGTTTCGAATGATACAAGTCTATTCAACATCTTTGCCTGGGCTGTTATGTGCACTGAGCGCTTCCGGCGTGATATACTTGATTTTCAACGAGAGCGGGTTAGGGTGCGACTATGCTTGGAAGTGGCGGGCTTACACCCCATCCTCCAATTCTTGTTCCGGAGATCGGACGCGGGCATGCCGGTGAAGTGGCATCTACGATCGACGCGCTTAACCGCCTCGTAGGTCTCATATCGTCCGAGGAGCCGGACGTCCTGATTATGTCCGGCCCCCACCACCACGATTATCAGACGGGACGCGTCGGAGTGGTGACGGCTGAGAAGATGCAGGGGGACTTTGCAAGGTTCGGTGCGTCTGATGTTCAGCTTAAGTTTGATGGTGTGCCCGAAATCGGCTCGGCGATTCTGGGTCTTGATCTTCCGATAAAGACCTATGGTATTTCGTCCGATCAGCTGGACTGGGGCTATACGGTTTTCCTTTATTTTGCGGACAAGAAGGGCTGGCATCCAAGGATACTGCCGATGACGATGACTTGGGGCAACTTGAGAGAGCACTACGAGTTTGGAGCCGCACTTGCACGTTCGCTCGAGGCGCAAATTCCCGATAAAACGTTCAGCTACGTCGCATCGGGCGATCTGTCGCATTGCACGAGGCAGGGGCAGGGGCGCGAGTACGACGCTTACGGGCGGGAATTTGATGAAATTGTGGTGAATGCCGTCAGAACTGGTGATGTAGAAGGTTTCCTTGGCCTGGCTGATGATGATCTGGTCAGGGCAAGGCAGTGCGGCGCGTTCAGCTTTGCTGCGGCGATGGGCTTTTATTCGGAATGCGGCGCGGCGTCCGAGATGATGTCATACGAAGATCCGTTCGGAGTAGGGTATCTTGTTGGGAAGTATGAGGTGGTGAACGATGGAAGCTAGGGGCTTTCGCAATCCGATCATTGATCTGGCATACGAGGCTATCCGAGTATACTTAAGCGGGAAAGTGCGGATTTCACCACCTAGAAGGTATTACGAGAAGCTCGAAGGTAAAGCTGCGTGCTTTGTGTCGCTCAAGACGAAGAGCGGGGAATTGCGAGGCTGCATCGGTACGATTGAGCACCGCGAGGTTACACTCGGTCGGGAGATTATTTCGAATGCAATAGCGGCTGCAACGCGCGACCCTCGCTTTCCTCCTATTACGCTGGAAGAGCTCGACGATCTCGAAATAACAATCGATGTACTTGAGCGTCTACGCGAGTGCAGCAAGGAGAGCCTAGATCCTTCAGAGTTCGGCGTAGTGATTGAGCAGGACGAAAAGCGCGGTGTGCTGCTTCCGAATCTGCCCGGAGTCAACACTATTGATGAACAACTCAGCATCGCGGCCGCGAAATCTGGAATCGATCTTTCGAGGGAATATCGTGTTTTCAGGTTTCGCGCCGAACGTATCGACAAGAATTCCGTGGTAATGTGACGTGTTCAAAGCAAGGAGTGATTCAAATGCGTTCAAGGAATAAAATTTTTCAGGCGCTTCTCGTATTTGTCATCGTGGCAGCCGCCTTAGTAACAGGAGCATCCTTATTGAAGTCGAGCGGGTCATTTGCTGACGGCCGTCCGCGATTCGGGTCCAATGGCTCGGAAGCGGCACTGATTAAGATTAACGGGATTATTACTTCGAGCGGCGGCGACAGCGGAATATTCGGCGGTGCGAGCGTAGCATCGTCAATGCGACTTGTTAAGGACATCAAAGAGTATGCAGAGGACGATTCGATTGCGGGGATCATTGTAAGAGTAGATAGTCCCGGAGGGAGTGCAGCAGCAAGTGACGAGATCTGGCATGCTCTCAGGAAGGCTTCCGATGCCAAGCCTGTTGTCATAAGTATGGGCGACGTCGCGGCCAGTGGCGGCTATTACGTATCAACTGCCGGTGACTATCTATTCGCGAATCCCAGTACATTAACCGGTTCGATAGGTGTTATATTCGATATGATTGAGTACTCCGGTCTTTTCGAAAAGCTTGGCATCACTTCCAATACACTTCATGCGGGAGAATACAAGGACATCGGCTCGTATTCCCGCCCTATGACGGATGAAGAGCGCACAATGTTGCAGAAGCTTCTCGATCAGGTTCACGAGCAGTTTATTGCAAAGGTGGCGGAAGGCAGGGGTATGGAAATTGAAGAAGTCAGAAAGCTGGCTACCGGGATGATCTTTACCGGCGAACAGGCTGCTGACAACGGGCTTGTTGACGACCTAGGAGGGTTTGAGGATGCTTTCGCCAAGCTTGAAGAGCTTTGCGGTGAAGAACTTGTTATGCGCGAGCCGCCTCCGCCAAGTTTCTGGGATTTCTTTTCCGGAGGCTTTGATTATTCGGCACAGCTTTACAATTCCGGGCCTGGTAGTCCTCTCGAGAGCCTTGCTGCGAAGCTGTACTTAAGCTCACTTGCTGTCAGGATGAAGATAAACTAAACAAATGCTCTTTTCCGGTCTACAGAACTGGGTTTTCAAGAACTGCGACGAGATTGGGATCGATCTTGGCACAGCCAATACGGTTATCTACGTAAAAGATCGCGGTATCGTGTTGCGCGAACCTTCGGTTGTCGCAATCGATACGCGAACCGACCAGGTTCTTTCCGTTGGGGAAGATGCGAGAAACATGATCGGCAAGACTCCCGGCAGGATAATCGCCATGAAACCGCTCAAAGACGGTGTCATCGCCGATTATGACAAGACCAAGGATATGCTCGATTATTTCATCAAGAAGGCGATCGCGCGCGCGAAGCCTCTTACATGGATATTCAAGTACCGCGTTGTGATTGGTATTCCCAGCGGTATCACGAATGTCGAGAAGGAAGCAGTAAGCAGCGCCTGCCAGGATGCAGGTGCAAGACACATCCATCTGGTTGAGGAGCCGATGGCAGCAGCGATCGGTTGTCACATGGCGATAAGCGAAGCTGCCGGCAACATGATTGTCGACATCGGCGGCGGCACAACCGAGGTCGCCGTAATCAGCCTTGACGGAATTGTAACGAGTACGAGTATAAGGATTGCAGGCGACGAGCTCGACCGCTCGATAATGGATTACGCGCGAAAGAGATACAACCTGCAAATCGGCGAGCGAACTTCTGAGCGAATCAAGGTGGAAATAGGTTGCGCTCATCCTTCAAGCGAGAATCTCACGTGTGAAATCCGCGGGATGGATCAGGTTACAGGGCTTCCCAAAAGCCTTGAGATAAACAGCGCAGAGGTCCGCGAGGCGATGCAGGAGAACATCGACATTATTCTCAAGGCCGTGCGCGAAACACTCGAAGATACGCCGCCCGAGCTTGCTGCGGATATCATCGAGCAGGGAATAATGCTCGCGGGCGGCGGTGCGCTCCTTCGGGACCTGGACTTGCTTATAAGCAAGGATACCGGAATCGTTACTACGGTAGCCCGCGAACCGCTTCTGGCAGTTGCGCGCGGCACGCAGTACATAATCGAGGATCCGCGAACGTTCGCGTATTTCTATTGATACCGTGAAAATCAGGTGTGCAAGCGGCTACTGGCCGAACAGGAATTCAACCACTGGTGGATTTTCAATTTCTCCATTATCGCCCGTTACCGCTCCGTAAACCTCGAACAGATTGTCCCGCGTAACTGCTGGGATTCCGTTTTCTCTCTCAATATTTAGAATTTCCATCCAGCGTTTTTCCGTCTTGTCAAAGCCAATCGTTCGCGCTATATCGCCGCCATGAACGATTTGGATATACTCGAGCCTCCAATCTAGGTAGGAGAGGATGCTCTCGGTCGCGAAGAGAGAATTCATCACAGCCTTTTGGTAACGAGCAGCCACAACCGATTCCGCGTATGTGGCGCTTTCCTTGTCATATTTGCTGAGCAACGCCAGAATCATATCAATCGCATCCTTTCGTTCTGCCCGAAGGTCGGATTGCAGAGAAATCGGGCTTATGTTTGAGACGATTACCGGCTCAGGAACCACAATCGGAAACTGCAAAGATAAGGCTTGCCAGACAGCATCGTCATGATCGATTTCAGGAAGCCGGTCGAATTCGCTTTTGCTCACCAGGGCTTCGTTCATCCCTGTTGATGTGAACGCACCCGGAAGAATGGCGCTGAAAGGATCGGGATTATCCCTGTCGATTCCAGCCGCAGCATCGAAAATGCCAAGTTTGTTCCAGTACTCCGCAAGGTATACATCGTTAGTAGATGTACTGCAGGTCGGTTCGATGTCTGCGAATGAAAACGGTGTAAGTGTGGGAAGCTCTGGGAGAGTAGGTTTTCCCCATTCCACTGCTGTCAAACAATCGATGATTTCAAGGCTTTCCCTGAGCTCTGCAATATAGTTCCGAAGACGCTCGCGAAAGGCATCGGTTTCAATGTTGAAGATTCCATTCCTTTCGACAGCGCCTACAACTGTACGCGATTCGAGCCATCGCCGAAACTGGTACCATAGCTGCATCTCTTCAAGCATGCGTTCATGCTCTTTCATTCCGAAGAGGGCCTCTAGTTTAAGCTCGCGTGACCTGTCCAGATCGCGCTGCACGATTATCGCCTTATCGGGAAATGTTTCTTCCTCGGCATAGAGCTTCATCAGCATTTCGAAAGCTTCTGCCAGCCTCAGCTTTCGTTCTTCGATTTCACCGGTTATATTGACCAGGCGCGCTGCGAGTGATTTCACATTGCGAGCTTTGAGCCAAAGACGATCTCGGTTCGCGCGCTCGAATTCGAGGACGTCCAGCCAGTCCGAATATTCGCCGATGAATATCGCATCGGGATAAACAATGAGCGCACCCAGGCTGAATCCCGGGGGGAGAATTACGCGCGAAAGATCGCCTGATTCTTTTGCATAATCGGGTTTTAAGCGCAGCACGAGCTTCGAATATGATGTAAGCGCATCATCAAGTTCGCTGCGTGTTCGTTCAAAATCGGCAATTGAACGTTCGAGTTCATCGATGGAGCGTTCGTATTCCCTGAGAGCGGGCGCGAGCCTGATTTCATAATCCACGCAGCCTGTTTCCATGGCCTTTCGCTGAAAGCGAGCGTCCCTGAGTTTTTTGTCAGCCGCTTCGAAGTGGTTTTTGAATAGGTTCGTTTTAGCCAGCTCCCGTCTCAGCCCAACCAGGATGTCATGATCTGACGGTGTTAGGTCTGCAACACTCACCCCGGCTATTGAGCAGGAGTTTTTGTCCTTCCCGCAAAGGAAACCATCGCCTTCGACTGCCCCTCTGAATTTACCGTTCGATATTGTGCCAAGCTCTGACGGGAAGACCTGCCAAACGGCATCGTCATCGAGCATTGAAAAAAAGCTGATCTCCTCTCCGATTTCGCACCTGATTTCCGCAGGAAGAATGGGGCGAAGAAGAAGAGACTCCGGGCAATCTGGCTCAAGCTGCGAAATGCTGCTAATAGCTTGGAAAACCACGATGAATAAAATGGGCAGTGAAAAAAGGCGAGATAATAGCCCTGGTCTCATTTTCTAAACAATCTCGGCAACTATCAGCGATATATCATCCAGGACGGGAGCGTTTTCCCTGAATTCCGTCAGTCCTGCTTCGATGGCGCCTACAAACGTTTCAAGGGATTTTCCTGATTCGCTTTTAAGAATTTTCTCGAGCCTCTCCTCGCCGAATAGATCGCCGGAAGGATTACGCGCTTCCACAAGACCGTCCGTGTAGATTACAAGCTTTTCGCCGGGTTCAATACTGGTCTTGTGCTCGATAAAGCGATAATCGGGGATCATGAGTAGCCCTGGACAGCTTGTTTCGATGTATTCCAGCTTGCCATCCGCATGAATCTTAATGGGCGGAGGATGTCCGCCAATCGAATAGTTGAGCGAATATTCTTTCCCGTCGAAAATCGCAACGAACGCCGTGAAAACGCTGTCCATGTGATATTCGTCAAAGAGAAAATTATTAAGGTAAGTAAAAATGCTGTTTGTCTGGCTGCCATCAATAAGGTCCTTTCGTATCAACCGCTGAACGATGCCCATCTGTAGGCTGGCAGCGAGACCGTGGCCCACGACATCGCCGACAACGATTCCCAGGCGATCTTTTCCAAGCTCTACGAGGTCGAGAAAATCGCCGGAAAGGGCTTCTGCGCTGTGAAAACGTGTGATGACCTTTATCCCGCAGCCTTCATATCCCTCCGGAATCCATCGTTGCTGAATCGCGCCTGCTCGCTGAAGATCGCTTGTCTGTGATTCGGCCATTTTCCTCACGGCTGCGAACTCCGCTTTTTCCTTGAGCAGCTTGGAGCGTCTTTCCAGCACTTCGGCCACCTTGGCCAGCATTTCGCTTGGCTTGTTGGGCTTTTGCAGATAGTCAACCGCGCCGCGCCTTAACGCATCAACAGCGCTATCGAGGGACCCAAAAGCCGTGGAGATTATGACGAAAATTGTGGGGTATTCCCTGCTGATATGCTTCAGAAGCTCCAAGCCGTCTACTCCGGGCATTCTTAAATCCGTGATAACGAGGTCTATTTCATTCTCGGCAAGGAGTCTGATCGCCTCCTCTCCGCTCGCGGAGGAAAGAACGTTGTACCCGCCTTTTCGTGCAAGCAGAGTGCCGATTGCACGAAGAGCTTCTTCTTCGTCATCAACTACAAGCACTGTCGGTTTTTCAGGTTCTCTGTTAATCTCCATCTGTCTCAGAAAGCGGCAGGAACACTGTGAAGGTAGTGCCGACGTCCAGTTCGCTGTCGACCAGTATCTTACCACGGTATTGATTTACGATGCTTTCGCAGACCGCAAGTCCAAGACCTACGCCGCTCATCCCCTTCGTGCTGAAAAACGGCTCAAAGATGCGGGGCAAAAGATCTTCGGCTATTCCGACGCCGTTATCGGAAATCGAGAAAAAGCCGAACTTGTCGTTGTGGCCTGTCTTGATAACGATTTTTCCTTTGTTACCTATTGCCTGCAAGGAGTTAATGACCATATTGAGAACAATCTGCTTTATAGGACCAGTTGCACCGCTAACATCCTTTTGGTCGTCATCGGGTTTGAATTCAACTTCAACGCCTTCCTCCAGGATCTGTTTCTTCATGAGGATAAGAACATCGCTGATTATCAGATTTAGGTCAATAGGCATGGGGCCCGTTTTCGGAGTGCGATGTAAATCAAGCAGGTTTCTCACGATATCGCCGATTCTGTCAATTTCCCTGTTAATTGTCTTTAAGTAAGTCAAAAGGTCTGCGGTGATCCTCGGCAAGTCAGAATCCGATTGATCCTCCAGGTCCATCTTTGCAAGCTCAAGATTGTACCGAATCGAATTCAGCGGATTGTTGATTTCGTGGGCGAGACTTGCAGCAAGCTGGCCGGTTGCTGCGAGCCTGGTGCTGTTTATAAGCTCGCTTCGAAGTAGAACGTGTTTTGTCTGATCTGCAACAAGGATAAGCGCTCCCTCGATATTCTTGTCGCTTCCGAGAAGCGGGACCGCCCATATATCCAGGTACATTACATCTTCCGACACAGGCGAGGCGTACTTGACCTGCGGAAAATAGAAATCCTTCCCGGTAAGGCAATCTTTGATCTTCGTAACCATGCCCTCGGGCAGAATTTCCTGATGCTCCGAAAGAGAGCTGCCGAGCAGCGGTTCGACTTTGGCTGCGTCGCCCCAGATTTCCGTCATCTGTTCGTTCGCGAACGAAATAGTCAGGTTCTGCTCGACAACTATGACACCTACCGGAACGTTTGCGATGATTTTCTCGTGGATTTCCTTCAGAGCGACCAGTGTCTGCGTGCGCTCCTGCACGAGCGATTCCAGGCTCTCATTCAAGTGTTCGAGTTGGACGTTCTTTTCGATGATGTCCTTTTCCAGCATCACGCGTTCCGTAACGTCTCGAATGGAGCCGGATATCGTATTGCTTCCAGGCACCGGCTGGCTGTACACCTCAACGTACCGGAACTCGCCGTTCTTGCGCTTCACGTAAAGCTCGTAAGGTACTTCCAGATTTTCGCCTTTGCTCCTCAGATTGCGCTGCTCCTCTGCATATGCTCGTTCTTCGGGTGGGATGATGCTCTCGATTGAAATCTGACGCATTTCCTCAAATCCGTAGCCGAGGATTTCGCAGAACTTGCGGTTGAACATTGTATAAAGACCCATTTCGGAGTCAAACGTGAAAAGCCCGTCTTGGCTGCGCTCATATAGGTCGCGGTACCTTTTTTCGCCCTCTTCGAGCTCGGACATCTTCTCAACCAGAAGACGATTTGCTTCTTCGAGGGATTGAGTGATCTTTTCACGTTCACTAAAGCTCGTAGAAAGATCCCTTGCCATCGCATTGAAGGAGTTTCCTAGAAGCTCGAATTCACGCACCCCCGCAATCTTGACCATTCGTTCCCAGTCGCCTTCGGCAATCTCCCGGCATCTGGCAACGAGCTGAATAACCGGAAGCGAGAACTTCCTTGCCAGATGAGACGAGATAATTATAATCAGTAGAATAAGCCCTATCAGCGGGCCTACGATGAGGACGCCGACGGATGCAGGTTTATCGAGAAAAATCGAATATGGAAGCTCGGCAACGATGATTGCCGTTTTGTTTTTCATCATGGAAAAACTGCCGAAAACAAGAACATCCTTGTCGTTCTTGTAGGTTGCCAGTGTATGTTCGCCTGCAATGGCTCTCAGCACACCCAGGTTACGCGTTATATCCGAACGATCCATAATGGGCGTGGTATCCATCGGGTTAATATCTGTGCCAGATTGTGTGAAAATCCTGATTGTCCAGTCGCGATCGGCATCATTGAGCATCTTGTCCATCTCAAGAGCAAGGATCGAAACATCTACATGCTGAATAATTACAAATAAGTTATCTTTGGTAGCTTGAATGGGCGCAGCTTGTGTAAGCGTCACAAGTCCTAGTCTGTTGTTGTAAAGGAAAGGAAGCGATGTCAATTTCTGGCTTGCCCTTATCATGATCGGCTCATCGTACATGTTTCTTCCGGTCATCGAGGAAAACGCAATCGGGGTGTTTCCCTTTGACTGATCCAGAATGCACTTGCCGGTTGCCATATCGACGATGACTATCTCAATCACAAGCTGCCCGGATGCTAGAAAATAGCTGTCGAGATCTTTCTCGATTTCAGCAAGATACATCTCTCTCACCGTTGGATCGTTTCGAGCATCGCAGAATGAAGCAAGAGAATTTCGGATAGAATGGTTTGTTGCGAGAGAGGCGATATGGTTGGAATGCGTATTGACGAAATCCTCGACAATGCATTCCGCGAAGTCACGGTCGCTCTCAAGTGACTTGAGAGTTTCATCCTTGAGCATCATAAAGAGAATCCAGTACAGGAACGCAGCGAATACGACAAGTGAAACGAGTGAAACCGCGAGGAAATTCCCTCGAAATGCATCCTGAACGCTTGGCGATCTACGGTGCTCGCGCATAGCCATCCTTCCAAGGGGCCGGGACTTATGCAGTCGACCCAGCAACAATTATATACGATGTTCTTTATCAGCGCAGCCCAAGTAACTTTCAGCTGGTTTATTTAGAATAATTCAGCTTTCAGCAAGGAAAAAGAATGAGTGCTTCGCGGCTGTTCAAGGAACATTATGCGGCATCCCAACAGGCAGCTCCGATGTTCAGCGTGTTATCATGGCTCTGTGCTGATCGAGCGTGTTCACATCAGGGATTATCGCAACATCGAGCGTGAGGAGATCGAGCCTCCGCCCGGAATCAACCTGATTTTCGGAGCGAACGCGCAGGGAAAGACGAACTTCCTCGATGCAATTCACGTTGCCGCGTACCTGAAAAGCGCGCGCGCGACGCGTGAGCGCGAAATCGTGCGCGGTGGGGCGCAGCGCGCGCGCGTCGAAGTTTCTCTCGCGCGCGAAGACGGGCTTAAAAACCAGCTTTCCGTAACGGTCGCGGGCGGCAAGAAATTCGTCAAGCTGGACGGAAACTCGATTACGAGATTCGAGGATGCGATCGGCGTCCTTTCGGCGCATTTCTTTTTCCCGGGCGATCTTTCGCTGATCAAGGGAGACCCTTCGCTGCGCCGCGAGACGCTCGATTACGAGGTCGTTAAGGCGGTGCCGAGTGCTGTCAGGCCGTATGCGGACTACAAGCGCGCGCTGATGCAGCGGAATGCGATCCTCAAACGGAAAGACGATGCGGGAATAAACGGCTCGGAGATGAACGCCTGGTCGGACAGGCTTGTCGCAGCCGGTGTCGAGATCATTCGCATGCGCACGAATCTGCTCAAGCGCATCAGTCCCCGGTTCATCGAACATTACCGCAGGATCAGCGAGAATCCTGGCAAAACTGAGATCGGATACGTTTCCTCGGTTGCGGGCAAGGTTTCGGGAAAATCGCGAGAAGCCCTTCGCGGTTCATTTTCGAAGGAGCTTGCCAGGGCTATGGAAAAGGAAGCGGAGCTTGGCTATACGACCGTCGGCCCACATCGCGACGAGCTTCTGTTCACGATCGGGGGCGAGTCGCTCAGGCGATTCGGCAGTCAGGGGCAGCAGCGATGTGCAGTGCTTGCGTTCAGAATCGCGCTGTGCGATGTGGCGCGTGAAATCGGCGGCGAAGAACCTGTGCTCTGCCTCGACGATGCGCTATCGGAGCTCGACGATGTAAGAAAAACGCATCTCCTCAAGTCGCTCGAAGGAAGAAAACAGGTGTTCATCACACTCGCGAGCAAAAAGGAGCTCAAGCTCGTTTCATCGTGCGCCGCGAAAATCTGGGAAATGAAGGCGGGCAAGCTCTCTCCGATTTCGCGCGCGTAGGTGTGCGTTTTACGCGCGCCCACCATTCACAGAAACCGCCGTTGAATTCGAATTGGATATCCGGTATAATCATCACAGCTATGCGAAATTTGAAGTCGACGGCAAGAGATACGCTTCGTTCTAGCGCGGACAGCCCCGGTACGCGTAAATTACGCTTGATGGATGTCCCAAACGTAAATTCGATAATTCCTTTTCTAATCGCGTTTACACTCGTATTTGCGACAACTTCATGTTCATGCGCGCTAACCGGTAACGCGAAGCCAGATACCGCTGCATACGAGGATTTTTTGAGAACCTATTACAGATTCGAATTAGTTGTACTTGTATCCAATTTTGATTACAGGAAAATAGATGAGAAGACCAAAACGGATATCCAGTCCTTTATTGATAGAA
>JAGGVC010000113.1 GCA_021158185.1 bacterium
CGTTTCGAAGAAGTTCTCGCCACGCTCGAACCTGATTGCGTAAGTACTGCTTTCCTGTTTGATTTGCATCGGTATCTCCTAGTCCTTGATTGCCATAGACAATGTGATTCTACCACAGGCGGGGATAAACATCCTGTAGAGCGTCCAGTCTTGGACGTTCCTGTAGTATGGAACCGTCAAGACGCGCCCAGGACTGGCCGACTCTCATTCCTGGAGCGGAGGCTTTAGCCTCCGTATCAGCATTCCGAGGCTGAAGCCTCGGCTCCACGACGTTGATTGGATTGCCCCGCCGAGCGGGCGTCCTACCCGATTTTCATGGACAGCACCGTTTACGGAGCGCGGGCTGAAGCTCGCTCTCCAAGGTTCAAGGTCGCAAATCCGCGGCCGTAGAAGGTGGGTTTATCCCACGCCACATTATTATCTTCGACCATGCAAACACCTGTTTTCTTCATCGGTGGGTGGGTGAAAAAACCGCACCACGTGAGCGCTATGCGAACGCTCGCGTTTTTGCAGAGGACTCAAGTGGAGATATGCGGAAAGATGCAACAATCTGTAATTTCTACGCGACTGGCGTGAATTATTCACCGATTTACGGTAATATTAATTTGAAGCCTTGTTGGGAATCAGGCTTCACCAGGAAACTGGTATTTGGAGACTCCGGGGAGACCGGAGTCCGCAAGATTCCCTTCTCCCCCCAGGGGGCCTGTCGAGCGTTCCTCCGACCCAGAGTTTGAACGACAGGCCCTCTACCATTTCGGACTGTTTCCATTTTTTTGCCAATAACGAGCATAATTACTCATCCGCTAACATCGGGGGAAGAGGTTCGTCGGCAAGGCGTTCGTGCGTAACATTTCATGCCACGACGGAATGAATCCTAAAGCTACTTCGCAAGGAGATTCTTGGCGGCGATTTTGCCCGCTTCCACTCCAGGCTGGTCGAACGGATTCACGTTCCAGAGGATGCCGGCATACGCGGTCGCAAGCTCCCAGAGCATGATGAACTGGCCTACGTGCGATGCATCCACCTGCGGGAATCGAATCTCTATAACGGGTCTTCCAGCATCGGACAGCGCCGACATCGTCGCCTCGCACTCCGCGTCGATAATCGCATCGAACGGCGTATCGTCGAGGTATCCGAACTTCGCGCGCGCGGTTTCAGGTATTCTGATGATGCCGGGCGATTCCTCCCAGGATTCGACTCGAAGGAAGATGAATGCCTTGTCGTCGGGGCCTTCCTGGTAAAGCTGGACCTGGCTGTGCTGGTCGGTCGAGCCGAGCGCTTTGATCGGCGTTGTACCCGCGGGCGCATCAAGCGTTGAGCCGTCCATCGCATGCTTCTTGCCCAGGCTTTCCGCCCAGAGCTGCCGCCACCAGTCTGCCCAGAGCGATAAACCGTCGCTGTAAGGCATCATAACGACCATCGGGCGCTTTTTGATTGCACCAAAATTGTAGAGGGCAAGGGCGAGATTCAAAGCTGGGTTTTCGTTCGGATCGCTTGAAACGCACGCGTTTCTCATATCGAGCGCACCGTCAAGCAGCGCGTCGATATCCACTCCCGTTGCCGCCGCCGAAAGCAACCCGACCGACGAAAGGATGCTGAGCCTGCCGCCCACATCGCGCGGTATCGAAAGCCTGCGGAAGACGCGCTCTGTTGCGATGTCCTTGAGCAGGCTCGATTCGGGATCGGTCGTGCAGATGAACCTGCGTGCAATTTCGTCGGGTGAAAGCTTTCTGCTGAAACAATCGAGCGTAACGAAGAACGAAGCCATTGTTTCAAGCGTGCCGCCGCTCTTTGTTATTACATTTACGTAGGTCCGCGCAGGATCGAGCCTGTCGAGGACAGCCTTTGAAACCCGTGGATCGACATTGTCGAGAACATGCACACTCAGATTGCCGGCAATTTCGTTTGCGCGGGGTGGATTCAGCGACGACCTGAGAGCTATGTTGCCGAGCGCACTTCCGCCGATGCCCAGAAGGAGCAGATCGTTCGCCTTTATGTTTATTTCGGCGGCGTACTCCTTGATTCTTTCAAGCTCCGGACGGGTTTCGGGCAGGTTGTACCATCCTGTAGGCCAACCATAGGGATTTTCAAGAAGGAATTTTACAGGATCCGCAACGCCTTCAGCCGCAGCGACGGAGATTGCTTCCGCTAGGCGATGAGTTCCTGTGGGTTCTATCGGACATCGGGTATAGTCTACCGCCAGCATGAGTGTCCTTCCCCAATCCTCATTAGATCAAACCTGGTTATTCGGCGGCGACTACTTCGATTTCAAGCGAGCCCTTGATCATCACGCCCGATCCGTCCTCGACGGTCAGCTCGATAACATACTCGCCCGGAACGTCGGTCACCCACTCAATCGATACGACGCCTTCTGCATATGACTGATTACTGAACGTGCCGTGCTCGTCCGAGCCGTCGTTCCACGTGAACGCTAGAAGATCGCCGTCGGCGTCCGTAACCGCGCAAGAAATCGTTATCGGTTCACCCGAAACGATCGGTTCGGTGTCGATCTGCAGCCCGTCCGGGCCGAATTCGGGCGGAATGTTCGGACTTGCATCGGCAGGAAGCTCGAAAAACAGCGCAAAGCTCCCGCTGTAGCCCGTTACACCACTGCTCGGCATTACAGATGTGGCGAAATCTCCAGACTCATTCACCATTGCCGTTATGCCCTGAAGCTCTACCCATGCATCTTCCGGTTCCTCGTAGTAGTCGTTGAAGCGGAAAATCCGCCAGGTCGAACCGGGTGCCACTTCCGCAAGCAAAAACCAGGTGAATGTAACATTCTTCCTGAAGATGGTGTCTACCGGCGAATTCAGGACTATGCTCGCGAGAATCGTCTGTGCATCCGTAGGGAATAGCGCCGCATCGATCTCTTCGCCCACGAGTGCGTCGCTGATAAGAATGATCGTGTTCTCCGAGAATGTGCCTGCCGGGAAAAACACACTCATGCCGCTGTCCATGTCGGCAACATCGTCTTCCGCGGGTTCGATCACCGTTTCAGTAAGGAGAGTGGTTCGACGTTCGTTATCTGATGTGCCGCATGCGGCAAAGACGAACATTGCAGCAATAACAATTAGAAATGCAAACTTCCTATCCATCGCCTTCCCCTGATGAACTCACGCCCGTTGAACCCAGGCGTTCGTCGTACAATAAGCGAGCTTCCTTATACGGGCGCGGCATTTCGACATGCAGATGAATTCCCCGCAGCCCGTGCTCGCATATTATATACTAAGCTCGGATGGTCGGGCAAACTTCCGCGAAATAATGCAAATCTCTTGGTGTACATGCGCTTTTGGAGCTCGCGCCGCGCCCATCGTTATTCATTATTTCCCACTCTCAAGCTCAAGCGCAGCTTTGCCATATTCGGCTTCATGCGAATGCGAGTACTCGAATTTGCTGTTGAAGAAGAAAACAGGGATCGAGTCGCACATGTCGCCGACCAGCGTGTGAAGCATATCGCCCGGATTGTGTTTCGCGTTTGCGAAGAGAACCGCCGCGGCAACGTCGTCAATCCCAGCCTTCTTCAAAAGACTGTGCGACCTTCTAAGGCTGCGGCCCGTCCAGCTTACGGTGTCAACGATTAGGATCCGCCTGAATTTGTCCGGCAGGCTGTTCACCTCCGACTTGGCGAAGATAGGCAGATCGAGGTAATGCGAAAGCTGAACTCCCACCACCCACCCGCTTCGCTTCACGGCGAACAGGCAATGGAAAGGCTCAGGGATGTTACAGCGGATCATCCTTTCGATTAGCCGAGTCCGCACGTAGAATTCGGCCGGCCCGATATGCCGCGGCAGGTCGTTCGCACGATCCTTCGCTTCATTCGCCTCATCATTTCCTTTCGCACACACGCCCTGTATTCTACCAGCCCGAACGGCAGCCGCCCGTCTTGGGAAAACGTGTTTGGCAAACATGTAATGTCCGCGTTCCGTGATTGACGGAAAAATCCCCCGTCGTGGAGCCGAGGCTTCAGCCTCGGAATGCTCGTCTTCGCATGTAGCACAGGCTTCCAGCCCGTGAATATTAAACGACACAGACGGGACGTCCGTGCTACGTTTGGAGCGCTACCCGATTCCAAGTGGTGCCCAAGAATGGGTACCCTCCAGACTAAAACACGGTCTATTCCGGCGGCGGCACGAAGTACGCATACTTGAGATCGTAGTTTGTATTGTCAAAGTAGCTCACGTGCGGGTATCCATCCGAATCAAGCGCAATCGATGTGTACTCGCCCACCTTGCCCTCGCTGTCCACGGTTTCGATATGCCAGCCCGATGCGTCCAAGTATGCATACTTGAGATCACCGATCATATAGTCATAGTAGCTCAAGTGCGGGTATCCGTCCGAATCAAGTGCAATCGATGTCCAATAGCCCACACCGCCGCTGTCGACGGTTTCAATTTGCCAGCCCGATGCGTCCATATATGCGTATTTTAGACCGTTGTTTGGGCTAGAGTCATGGTAGCTCACGTGCGGGTATCCTCCCGAATCAAGCGCAATCGATGTGAACGCGCCAACATATCCCTCGCTGTCGACGGTTTCTGTGTGCCAGCCCGATGCGTCCATGTACGCGTATTTGAGATCGTAGTTTATTTTGTCCCAGTTGCTGATATGAGGGTAATCCGATGAATCAAGTGCAATCGATGTGAAATAGCCCACAACTCCCTCGCTTTCGACGGTTTCAATCTGCCAGCCTGATGCGTCCATGTGCGCGTATTTGAGATCCCACCCACGCCCAAGGCAGCTCACGTGCGGGTATCCATCCGAATCGAGCGCGATGGATGTGTAATAGTTAGAATACCCCAAACCGCTGTCCACGGTTTCGATGTGCCACCCCGATGCGTCCATGTATGCGAATTTGAGATCTTCGCTTCCCCAGTAGCTCACGTGCGGGTATCCTCCCGAATCAACCGCAATTGATGTCCACGAGCCCACTTCGCCCTCGCTGTCAACGGTTTCGATATGCCAGCCCGATGCGTCCATGTAAGTGTATTTGAGATCGTCGTTTGTCCTGTCATTGTAGCTCACGTGCGGGTATCCATCCGAATCGAGTGCAATCGATGTGTACTCGCCAACCCATCCCTCGATGTCGACGGTTTCGATGTGCCATTGGTTGCCTGTCTCCACCGTCAGCGTGAAATCGAACGTATCCTCGCCGAAATCGTTTGTTATTGTCAGACTCGCTGGGTATTCCTCAGCCTCACCAGGCGTTACTGTGGGAGAGGCTTCGCTTGATGTATTCGGCGTCGCCCCTCCCCCGAAATCCCATTGGTACGTGAACGGCGGTGTGCCGGTAACCGTTGCAGTGAACGTAACCTCAGACCCTTCTACACCGCTTTGCGGCTGAACATCAGTTATATCCGGTGCTTCACCGGATACTGTCAGCGTAAATTCAAATGTATCCTCGCCGTAATCGTTTGTAACTGTCAGGGTGGCATCAGGATATTCTCCCACTGAACCGAGCGTAACAGTCGGCGATGCTTCGGTACTCGTATTCGGTGTCGCCCCGCCGCCTAAA
>JAGGVC010000069.1 GCA_021158185.1 bacterium
ACCTCAGCCTCGTGCTCCTCGACCCACAGCCAGAACTCGCCTTCATCAGTGAAGTTCGAGTGGCAAGCAACGCATGCCTCAAACCGTGGCTCCATTTCATGACCCCACTGTGCGGGATTGTCGCTGTCGATGTAGTCGCTGCGGTACATATGGCAGGTTACGCACGTGTTCTCGTTCCAAGTCAGGTGCGCATGCTCAGCATCATATTCTGTTGCTACAGGCGGATTACCGAGGTCACCACCCATGATGCCGAAGAGCACTGGGCCTTGCGGGTTGCCGTGGGGACCAAAGTGACCGCTGCCGTTTGTGACGCGGCTGTCATAGTCGCCGCGGTCACGACGTCCG
The DNA here is from genome assembly GCA_021158185.1 of bacterium. Lineage (GTDB taxonomy): Bacteria > 4484-113 > 4484-113 > JAGGVC01 > JAGGVC01 > JAGGVC01. The sequence continues at coordinate 346 of JAGGVC010000069.1, forward strand.
TCATGGCAGCTGATGCAGATGTTGCCTACGCCGCCGCTAACCATCGTCGGCACATCGTCCGTGTCACTGAATGGTATACCTACCGTACCATCAGAATCCCAGCGCAGCTGCCCCTCAAATGCGTTTCCATGAGGATCGTGACATGTTCCACATGTGATGTGCGCATTCGCTGCATCGAAATCCGTTTCAGCGTCAAACTCGGTGGGATCGCCACCTCTGATCTTGACACGAACGTATTCGGGACCGTAATGGCAATACGCGCAGCTCGTGCCTGTCTGCTTGTGCTCAGGCGTTACGCCGTCTTCCTCGAATACCAAGAACGAAGCATGACCGGAATCCATCCAGGATTCGAATGCGCCATGCCTGCTACCTTCGTGGCAGAGGCCGCAGCCGTAGCCGGCGGAGCCGTCGTATGCTTCGTCGTACTGGTATACGCCCTCTTCGTTCATCACGTACGCGCCGAACTCGTCGACCTCGTATCCCGTGCCTGGATCGTACGGTTCGGGCATATGCCCCTCGCCCATTCCAGCGCCCACGCCTGATCCGTGACATGATTCACACTGAATATCAGCGAACTGCGGTGTGATATCCATGGAAATGAATCCGCCTGTGCCGACCGGGTGAATACCCACGGCGTGGCAGTTGTAGCAGGATTCTCTCCTGTAGCCATGCCCATCGGGACCAAGAGAGTTCTCAAATGCGTTAGCGTGTGCAGTGGCTTCCCAGCCAGTGATCTCATCGGTGTGGCATGCGCAGCCCGCTTCATAACCTACCCATCCGCTGATGTCCGGCATAACCACAACATCGAAGTCGAGCGTAACAGCTGCTGTGCCGCCATTGCCGTCGTCCGCGGTCAGGGTCGCACTGTACGAACCTGCAGCGTCAACTGTCCAGTATGTACTCGGAATACCTTCGTGCGGGTGGGGATCATTGCTAAGTGTGCCATCACCGCCGAAATCCCAGGTGTACGAAAGCATGTCGCCGTCAAGATCGGTCGCTGCATCGCCAGGTGCAAATTTCACGATCTGGCCAACCACCGGACCTGAAACATCCTTCTCCAGATCTTCATCGCCGAATGTAGGCGGATTATTCACCACACCGCCTCCGACGATGATCACGAAGGATGAAGCGGATTCATTTCCAGCCCCATCGGTTACGTAAACCGTGATGACATAGGTGCCCGGCGTATCGTTGTTGTAGGTAACGCTGTCGCCGTCTCCCGTGAATGTCCCACCGGCTCCATTGTCGTCCCAGACGTAGGTTAGCCCATTGCCATCATCCGTCGCGGTGATCGTAAACGTTGTATCTTCACCAGGTGCCGGATCGTTCACGCTCGCGGAAATGCCGCTTCCAAGGTCAGGCGGAAGGACGTCGCCGCCAACGTTCATGGGGAAGAAAGCAAACGCGTAATTGCCCGATGCGTCTGTTACCTTTACAGATATTACATACACACCTGCGGCACCGATACTCCAGGTGACAGTGCCACCTTCGCCCGTGAATGTTCCCCCTGCGCCGTTGTCGCTCCATTCGTAAGTCATTACACCGCCACTGTTATCAGTAGCAGAGATGCCAAATGTAACGATATCGCCCGTGTTGGGCGTTGCGTTGCTGGCGGTTACACCTGCGCTGACATCCGGTGGAGTTGCGTCATCTCCATCAACCGGCTCGTCGGGAACGTTTATGTCTCCTGCAGGAAACGGGGTGCCGAAACGAGTTGCCCTCGTTGAGTTGTTACACGCAACCAGCACAATCGCAAACAAAACCAATAATGCTATCAAAGTCAAATATAGCCTTGACACTCTACACCTCCAAAGCGGTTTCCAAAATCAAAATCCAAAGTTGCTTGTAATTTTATTCACGAAGCGACGGGTTGTCAACGATTTAGGCTTGATTTGTGAAATATTTCGCATTACATTGTTCGTTCGAGTTCGAGTTTGATTCGCGTATTAAAACTGAAACCCGAATAAATGACCAGCTGGTCATAAAATATCTGGAATATCGGATATTCTGAACCACTTGTACAAGCTTGGCCAAACGGCGTCAGAGCATGAGCGGGAATAGAGAAATGTAAAGGGCAGGGGATTGCCGCGCAAAATATTGAGACCGTAGAGATTGCATATTTCCATAATCCGAAATCACGAAGTCTGCTCGCTCTTTGAGCTTGTGATTCAATTTTCAGGCTGGTCGTGCCCTTCAGTGTTGATATTAGAATGTGTATTAGAATTGGATCAGAACCTGATCGATAGCTACACTGTCTCCAATTGCGACCTTCACTTCCTTCGCAACGCCGTCGATCACGGATGTGATCTCATTCTCCATCTTCATCGCTTCTAGAATGGCAACAATCTGACCGAGTTCAACTTTTTCTCCGGGCTTAACGAAAATTTCGAGGATTTTTCCGGGCATAGGTGATCTGATTTCGTTTTTAATGCTCTTGCTTTCAGTGCTTTCATAACTCGCAAGAACTCGTTCGAGCTCTTCCTGCTGGGGAGTTTTGACCTCTACAGGATAGATTCGCGTGGTTGCGGCGACCTCCTTGATCACCCACTGCTCGCGGCTCAGCTCAAAGAACCTGACACGGTTATCGATTGAAACAGTAATGCTGTCAGGTTTCAGTTCGATGATCTCGACCTTCAAGCGTTTATTGCCTATGGTCATGAAGAATAAATTCTCGTTATTATGATCAGGCTCAATATCGAACGTATGAGCGTTCTCGCCTATTTTCGAAACAACCTGCATTCGTTATTCTCCCAAGTAATTTGATTGTTCACGGCGGTGCAGAAGCTCCCAAGCCGTAAAGTCCTTTTTCGAATCTTCAGAGCCGATGCTGTGCTTCTGCTTTGTGAGGTAGTAGCTGAGTGCAGCAGCAACCGCAGCATCGAGATTCTCCTTTGTGCCCGGCAAATCGTCAGTGATGTTTTCGAGCTCATCCCCGGAGAAGTACCGTTCGACGAATCCCGTATCGTGTTTGCCTTTAATGAACTCTCTGTGTGAAAACACGAACTGGTGGAACGGTATCGTTGTTTTCACGCCTGTAACCACATACTCGTTGAGAGCACGCCTCATAATCCGCAGCGCGTCCTGACGATCTCGACCTGTCACGATAAGCTTCGCGATCATCGAATCGTACTCCATAGGAATCGTATAGCCCTCGTATGCCGCACCGTCGATTCTGATGCCCCGTCCGAGCGGGGGGAAATAGCGGTTCAGCTTTCCGAGCGCCGGCAAGAACTGCCTGAACGGATTCTCTGCATTGATTCTCGCCTCGAAACTGTGACCGCGAATCTGGATGTTTTCCTGTTTCAGTTCAAGCTTTGACCCCATCGCCACGAGAATCTGCTCACGGACGAGGTCAACGCCTGTGATTTCCTCAGTCACCGGATGCTCTACCTGAAGCCGCGTGTTCATCTCCATGAAGTAGTAGTTCCCCTTGTGATCGAGAAGGAACTCGACGGTGCCTGCGTTCGAATAATTCGCGGCACGGGCCGCCCGACGCGCCAGCTCCCCCATTTCTTCGCGCATTGCCGGTGTAAGCGCGGGACTCGGTGCTTCCTCGATAAGTTTCTGGTGGCGGCGCTGTACGCTGCAATCGCGTTCTCCGAGGTGTACGACGTTTCCGTGCTCATCGGCAAGGATCTGGAATTCGATGTGTTTCGGATTCTCGATGTATCGTTCGATGAACACCTCGTCTGACCCGAATGCTCCTTTCGCCTCGTTCTGGCAGGAGCGGAACGATTTCTCGAAATCTTCCTCTGAATTAACGACGCGCATTCCTCGCCCGCCACCGCCTGCGGCCGCCTTAAGTATGATGGGCAAGCCGATTTCTCGCATCAGGTTCTTCGCTTCTTCGATACTCGAAATTGCGCTTTTGCTGCCCGGCACCGTGGGAATTCCTTCCGAGATCATAATGTCCTTGGCTACAAGCTTGTTGCCCAAATCCTGGATGGCAGCGGGAGAAGGGCCGATGAATTTGATCTTTGCTTCCATGCAAGCTTCCGCAAAATCAGGATTCTCGGCAAGGAATCCATAGCCGGGATGAATCGCATTGCACTTCATTTCTCTTGCAGCATCGATTATCTTTCCGCTCTGAAGGTAGGTCTCGGCGGAAGTGCGCCCCGGAAGGTGCACAGCGTATTCAGATTGTACGATATGGAATGCGTTTCTATCGGCGGAGCTGTAAAGCGATACCGTTTCGATGCCCATTTCCTTGCACGTCCGGATGATTCGAAGCGCAATCTCTCCGCGATTCGCGACAAGAATCCTTTTAATTTTTTTTCGTCTAGGCATATTTCTAAACCATTCCCGAATTTAAGTTCTCGAAAAGAAAAAGCAGCCTTCTCACAGCTTCGGCTACAGTTTTCGCCGCCTTTTGACCAAGTGCAACTGCTTGGTCGACGGTGAGAAATTGACCCACCACAGCGTAATGTTCATAAGAATTGTAGTGTTTGACTGCGGTTTTCTGAAATCTCAGAAATGCCTTCGGACCATCGAGCCTGATTGTTGTGTCGGGAAGCCCGCGAAGACGCAAGGCCGCTTCGTTTCCAAGGCAGGTGAACTCGATGAATTCTGCGTTGAGTATTTTACGAAAAAAGCGATCCCTCTCCTTTCGCAGTCGCTTCCCCTCGCCGAACTCAGTCACGATTTGGAGGCCGGGCTCTTCATCCTTGAAATTGCCCTCGCCCAGTATCATAACGCTAACACTGGTTCTGGTGGAAAGAGGATTGAGGCTCGGATCCGGAAGCTTGATTTTGGGATCGATATACCCAAGCCAGCCGGCTTTCCGTATATCCTTGCCCCTGGAAATAACCGGATTGGCCACAATCGAGGAATGCTCTACATTTCGCTCCTTCAAGTACTGGTTGATGTAATACTTCAAACCCACAAGTCTTTCGTAGACAGTGTTTGCGCCAATTCTGCTGCCGGAAATGATGCTGAAATCTTCGGATGTTAAAGGCGTGAATTCCATCGACCGCTCCTACAGGGGGATATTGCCGTGCTTGCGCTTCGGACGAAGGTCGACTTTGCCCTTCAGCATTTCAAGCGCAGCAATTATCTTCGGACGAGTGCTGCGAGGATCGATGACGTCATCAATGTATCCGCGCTCCGCAGCAATGTATGGATGCATCAGCTCTTCGTTATAGTGATCGATCAGTTCCTGCCGTTTCTTTTCAACATCCTTGGCCTGGTTGAGCTCTTTCCTGTGGATTATGTTTACTGCTCCCTGTGCACCCATGACGGCTATCTCGGCTGTCGGCCAGGCGACGTTGTAGTCACTCCGAATATGCTTCGAACTCATAACGCAGTATGCCCCGCCGTAGCTCTTGCGCGTAATAACGAGAATCTTCGGAACTGTCGCTTCGCAATATGAGTAGAGGAGCTTCGCACCATGCCGGATTACGCCGCCCCACTCCTGGTTTGTGCCTGGCAGGAATCCGGGCACATCTTCAAACGTGACGATAGGAATGTTGAATGCATCGCAGAATCTGACGAAACGGGCGCCTTTGACGCTTGAATTTATATCGAGACACCCCGCAAGCTCCTTGGGCTGGTTGGCGATCATGCCCACCGTAATCCCATTCAGCCTAGCGAATCCGATAACTATATTTGGGGAATAAAGAGCCATTACCTCAAAGAACGAATCTCGATCGACAACGAGCGAAATTATCTTCTTCATATCGTACGGCTTGTTTGGATCGTCAGGGATGATGGTAGCGAGTTCATCCTCTTTACGGTTAGGGTCATCATCGCATTTAATGCGAGGCGGATTCTCCATGTTGTTCGACGGCAAGTATGTAATGAGCCGGCGGATCTGATGGATGCCGTCCATCTCGTTTTTTGCGGCGAAGTGTGCAACACCCGATGTCTGGTTATGCGTAAGCGCCCCGCCCAGCTCTTCGAAAGTCACGTCCTCGTTCAGCACGGCTTTTATCACATCGGGGCCGGTCAGGAACATGAAGCTCGTGTCGCGCACCATGAAGATGAAATCCATCAGTGCGGGGCTGTATACTGCACCCCCCGCACACGGGCCCATAATCGCAGCGATCTGGGGTATTACGCCGGAAGCCATAGTATTCCTGAGGAAAATGTCGGCATAACCGGCGAGAGACATAACACCTTCCTGAATGCGCGCCCCCCCGGAATCGTTCAAGCCGATTACGGGGCAGCCGACCTTCATCGCGAAGTCAAGCACCTTGCATATCTTGGCTGCGTGACTCAGGCCGAGGCTTCCACCCATAATAGTGAAGTCCTGGGCGAAAACACAGACCCGCTTTCCCTCAACATTCCCGAATCCGGTCACAACGCCGTCCCCCTGTATTTTAGACGTGGGACTCTGCGCAAAGGTATCCAATTCCTGGAATGTGTTTTCATCAAGCAGGATGTCCAGCCGCTCGCGTGCCGTCAGCTTGCCCTTCGCATGTTGCTTTTCAACCGCTTTCTCGGTAGAAACATTGAGGGCTTCACCGCGTTTGATCGCAAGTTCCTTTATCCTGGATTCGGTAGTTCGCTTAATCGCCACTTCCTTTCGTCTCCTTGAACTCGATTAACACTCCATCAAAACCCTTCGGATGCAAAAAGGCGATCAGCTCACCCATTGATTCACGAGGGGTTTTATCCACAAGCGGGAAGCCCGAATCCGCAATCTTTTTCAATTCTACTTCCAAGTCGCTGGTGTCGAAGCAGATGTGATGCAGGCCGGCTCCGCGTTTTTCTATGAACTTATAGATTGTGCTCTCTTCATCCCATGGAGACATAAGCTCAATCGCTGTTCCATTGCCTCCGATATATGCCATATCCATCCGCGCGTGTTTGACCTTGTGATATTGAACGCTCTCCCGGGATACGCCGAGCAACTTAACCCACTTTGCAACGGCAGATTCAAGCTCGTTTACAGCAATACCAATATGGTCGATCCTGAACATCTATCTCCGCCCGTCCGGCAACACAAATTTGGGAACATAAATGTTACCACAATCGGCTTGCCGACCGTCAACCTAAATCCTGCCGCGGATTTCCTCAACCTTGTCGAGCCGTTCCCAAGGCAGGTCGAGATCGGTTCTTCCAAAGTGGCCGTAAACGGCAACCTTGGCGTAATGCGGCTTCCGTAGGTCAAGATGATCGATTATGGCAACGGGCCGGAAGTCGAAGACATCTCGTGAATTCAGTATCCCATCAATTGTGCTCAGGGGTACTTTCGCAGTTCCAAACTCTCTGAACGAAAGCGACAGGGGGTTGGCGCGCCCGATGGCATACGAAACCTGGATTTCGATTCGGTCACAGAGACCTGCTGCGACGATGTTCTTCGCGGCATACCTGGCGAAGTAGCTCCCGCTTCGATCTACTTTTGTCGGATCCTTCCCGCTGAATGCGCCGCCTCCGTGACGGGCCATGCCGCCGTACGTATCGACGATCACTTTTCTTCCTGTCAGACCGGTATCGGCAAACGGTCCTCCCTTTTCGAATCGTCCGCTCGGGTTGATCAATATGTTGACGTCATCCCATCCGCCCGCAGGCAGGATTACCTCCGGAACCACTGCCGGAAAAATGTGCTTTCGAGCGATTTCTTCAATATCGTTTATCCTGGTGTCAGGTTCATGTTGGGTGCTTATCAGAATAGTATGAAGCGATGGACACCGGTCCTCGGGATAGCGCATTGTAACCTGTGTTTTGCCGTCTGGACGGAGGCCTTCCGCTATACCTTCCTTTCGAATCGCTGTGAGTCTCCTTGCAAGCTGATGCGCAAGGTATATGGGCATCGGCATAAAGGCGTTCTTGTGCTCTTCGCCAAGCCAGTCCGTATCACGGCAGGCGTAGCCGAACATAAGCCCTTGATCGCCTGCGCCAACCTGATCGAGTGGATCGGTCGAGCCTTCCCTTGCTTCGACGGATTTGCTTACACCTTCGGAAATGTCGGGCGATTGCGTATGGATTGCGACGGCAACGCCGCATGAGCGCCCGTCAAGCCCGACTTCGCTCGAGTGATACCCGACGTCTAGAATAACATCGCGAACAATCTCGCTTACATCGCAATATCCGGTTGTCTTGACTTCGCCTCCGACGAGTACAAGGCCCGTTATGCAAATAGTTTCAACAGCCACGCGCGCTTCGGCATCCTGCGCGATGAGATCGTCAAGGATCGTATCGCTGATGCGGTCGCAAAGTTTGTCTGGATGCCCTTCTGTAACCGATTCGGACGTAAAAAGGTAATCGTGCATTATGCCTTACACCTCTGAGAATGAAAGCTGGTGGGAATTATATCATTCGGGAACTTGAGGACGCTCTGACTTTTATCGTGAACGCTTTCATATCATCCGCTGTGAAAAACGCTTTGCCTGCTACCACGATATCCGCTCCTGCAAGGGCTATCCTCTCAAGATTATCCTCGGATACGCCCCCGTCTACTTCAATCAGATAATCAAGCCCATACTCCCTTCGTTTATCGCGAAGTATGCTGATTTTCTTCAAGCAAGGTTCGATGAACTTCTGGCCTGCGAATCCTGGATTTACGGCCATCACGAGCACATAATCGAGCGACGGAAGAAGGTATTCGATTGCGCTGGGGGGGGTTTGAGGATTGATGGCCACTCCCGCCTTCATGCCTGTACTTCCAATCTGTTGGATGAGCCTGTGCGCGTGGGCCTCCGCCTCGATATGAAAACTCACGAACTGCACACCTGCCTGTGCGAGTTCCATCGTGTACGCGCCCGGATTTTCCACCATAAGGTGTACATCAAAAGGAATACCTGTAAGTGGTCTTGCGCACTTGATTACGGGTGCGCCGAACGTTAGGTTCGGCACGAAGTGACCGTCCATCACATCCCAATGGATGAAATCAGTGGCGGATTCCTCGCATTTCCGCACAGCCCCGGCGAGATCCGACAGATCAGCCGCAAGAAGTGACGGTGCAAGCTTCATTCATTATCTCCCTAATAGCGTCCGGTTGCTATTGAATGACGTCTTCCCTGATCAGGCGACCGTCCAGGTAAATCCTCATCGTGGCGTCACCTTCCGCCTTGAACTCCTCGCTGACAAGCTGCCCCACACGATAGCGCTGCGAGTAAACCTCGCTCTCGCCGAGTCTGTCTTCGATGATGACGGTTACTTCCTGGCTCTCCGGCCCCTTCGGTATTTTCAAGCGCACCCGGAACTGCTTGACGAGGGAACTGAATGTATCGACATCGATCGCGACTTCCAGTGTGACGGGCGTACCCAACGTGATCATCCTGCCCGCGGGCGGAGCTTGGCTCACTACCTGACCGTATTCGATGCCCGGGTGCGGCTTGTATTTCACTTTCATAAGCGGCAGGTTTCGTGTTGCGAGCATCCCCTCGGCGTTCGTCAGCATCAATCCCACCAGATCGGGCATTTCTACGGTTTCATCGGTGCTCTTGACGCTTACAACAAGATCGACGCCCGATGAGGCTGGCATTTTCTCGCCGGCTTCCGGGTATTGACTTACGATAACACCTTCATCCAGATTGGGATTCAGTATCTTTTCGACTCTTCCTGCGTAGAGGTGCGTTTGCTTGAGCCTCGTTTGTGCAGCGGCAAGGTTCATATTCACTACGTTAGGGACGATGTAGAAATTCGGACCCTTCGAAATCCTAACGGTAATTCTTCGGCCTTCCTTGACAACCTGGTTCGGCAGAAAATCCTGTACTACGATCTTCCCGATTTCAATGTCGTCGCTGAATATCGGCTCGCCCTTAACGAGCCTCAGATTCTTGGCAGCGAGTACTTTCGTTGCATCTTCGATGGTCATCCGGCGAAGGTCCGGCACGAGAACTGTCTCGCGTGGTTGCCCCAGCCCTCCGCTGAATGTTTGATAGATTAGAACGACGATGGCGACAGCGACAATTACGAGAACAATGATGCTGATCGCACCCAGGCATCCTGCCTTGTCAGTACTCGTACTCGATTTTCTTCTCGATCGCGCCATTTGCCCTTCAAGAAAAGCCAGTGAATTAAAGTGAGATTCTATTCCATACTGAGGATTTTTTCAATGAAAAATCCTGGATAACGTCCGCATGGCGCAAAAACCTGCCTTTCCGAGCGTTCGAATCGTCCTTCCGACTCGCACAGAACCTCATCCGTTACGCATTCGTTCTCTTCAGCCCAGATCGAGCAAGTTGCGTAGACGAGCCTCCCGCCCGGCGACAGCGAAGTCAGGCAGTTTCGCAGCATTTTTTTCTGCAGAGCTTGAAACTCACCGAGAAGCTCCAGGTTCATCGTATATCGCTTTTCCGGAAGATGATGGATTAACCCGCTCCCGGAGCATGGTGCGTCGAGAAGAATCGCATCGAACCTATCGCCCTCGAACCCGCGTACTACGGCATCGGAATCCGCCAAATCCACTAGGCGATAATCCGGTTCTGGCACGTTCCAACGTGTAAAATTCGATAAACAGATCTTTCGCTTTTCAGGTGAAATGTCACAAAGCACGAGATCTCCCCAGCCGGCAATCAACGACATCAGGTGATGCGCCTTTATCCCGACACCGCTGGCAGCATCGAGTACGCGATCCCCCGGCCTTGGATCGAGCATGATCGCGGCAGTCTGACTTGGCAGAGACTGTATGACGATTTTCCCTTCGATGTTGGCCGCGCGAATTTCGGGACTCAATGAATCCGCTTTCCATATGATCTCACCATTCGACTCGAACCTGACAGCGTTAAGCGCCTCCGGCCAGGCTTCGTTCGGCTCGACGAACGGATTCACGCGTAGATGATGGATGAACCTATCGCCCGTTGAGCGGCACATCTTGTTCATCCATATCCTATCGTACTGCTCTGCGGCTTTGCTGAGAATAGCTTCAGGGATGGAATAGAACGTCGAAAAACCATCTAACCCTGCATCATCGCCAGGCATAGGCTCAGGTGATGATCCCGCAATTTTTCTTAAGACAGCGTTGAAAAGTGGTGCGAGTTTGCCGATCCTGCCGTCGGGCGCGGCGATGTGTTTCGAGATATCTACAACCTTGTTAACCAATCCGGCGGGCTCGTCCTCACGCCTAACGACAAGCTCGTATGCAGCCGCCCTGAGCAGATTCTTCGCCTGTTCCGGCATCTTGAACGAGCCTTTCGTAAGGGCCTTCGACAACGCGTTATCCAGCCTGTCGCGCCATCTCAGGATTCCAAGCGTGACATCGAATACGCGCGCGGAATGCGCACCCGAAAGTCCTGCTCGTTCAATCCCCCGGTCGATCAGTCTCGGTGAAGGCGGAAAATGACGGCCTTCCGAGATCAGATGGAATATTTTCGTTGCAAGCTCTGAAGCCACTCCCAGAGGGTGCTTTCCTGGTTCACTCATCGGTTAATCGCATCCGCACTTGTTTACTCACTACAAATGTCATTCAAAAGCGCATTGACTCTTGCTCAAACGGAAGCCGGTTCGCAACAAATTCATTAGAAGTAATGAACTGATCGCCCGTGTTCGGGGCAAATCCGTTGATGAACTCGGTTGCTGAAAGCCAAGGCCTGTTTTCAGGTTGAAGGCGGTTGATCCGAATCACACCATCACCGCACACAACTTCCAGACAGCCCACATCCGAGTCAACACAGATGATCGTGCCGGGCTCAGCATCTTTACGCATACGGGTTTTCGCTCCTGACTCAGAAACGATATCGAGGGGCATATCGAACTTAATTCGCTTTTCCCGAAATGTTGTCACTATGCAATTATCAGGCGTAAAAGCACGGCATTGGTTTCTGATGTTGAGCGCTTTCCATGACCAGTCGATCCAGGCGTCCTTTTTGGTAATCAATCTGCAGTATGTGGCCCGGCTCTGATTCTGAGGTTCCGGCGTAATCGTTCCGCTTGAAAGACCGGCAAGCGTTTCCTTCACGAGTACCGGAATTTTTTCCGAAAACCGCGCACAGAGATCTCTGAAAGTCATGTCCGGTAAGACCGCGACTTTTCTTCTCAGAAGCACATCGCCGTCGTCCATGCGCGGTGTCATAAGGAATGTGCACACTTCCGTTTCGGTTCGCCCCGTAGCAATCACGCTTCTGACCGGGCTCGGCCCTCTAAGCTTCGGAAGTGCCGACGTGTGAACGCAAACCGGCCACTTCGCTTTGTCGAGAACCAGGTTCGTTAGAATCCTGCCATAGCTTACGACCAGGAATGCATCGGCATTCAGATATGCCAGGAGTCTTCGAAGCACCTTATTGCCGCGCACGTGTTCAGGCGTCAAAAGCAGAAATACTCCTGACGGCGGAGGCTCAGATGCAGTTTTGGTTTCCGAGTCTACATCGACTTCTATAATCCGATCTCTCGCTACATCTTTTATGAACTGTTTTATCGGAGTGGGGCAGAGCTGCATCTTTCGTCCGGAGGGAGCGTCTTTTCTTGTGACGACTGCTAGAAGGTCATAATCCGGCGCGTCGATGAGCCATCTCAAGGTCGGGATGCCAATCTCGCCAGATCCGAAATAAATTACGCGCATCCTAGACACGAACGAATTCTAGCACGCAGGCAGTTGTCATCCGTGAATCAGAGTAAAACGTGTAATGAAACGCGGCAGGTTTTTCGCAGGATCATTCCACGGGCTTGGCATCCGCGGAATCAACCGTAGAAGCATCATCCTTGCCTGCGGAAGCTGTCCCTTCGGGTTCAAAGGCGAGCTTTGCAGCCTTTTTTTCGCTGTAATACTCGATAATCTTGTCGTATCCTTCCTGAACCGCAGTCCATAGCGCCGCGGCGGAGCTGTAAATCTCCTTTGCGGCATCTTCGACATCGAAGGTAAGCTCCTCCCGCTTGATGCCGAGCCGCTTCATCATCGGCTCAAGCGTCTCCGCAGGTATGGTATGGATGAACTTCTGCATAATCAGAAGAGAAAGAATAAGATCGTCGAGCAGTCCTATCGGCGCAAAGATATCCGGTACGATATCGAGCGGACAGAAGAAGTACGTGATGCCCGCGATCGCGCTGATCTTGAGATACATGCTCACGCGCGGGTTCACATAGGCGTACCCGAAAATACCGATAAGCTTCGGCAGAAGCGTCAGGTAGTGAAGCGCTTTTTCCATGACAAACAGATATCCCTCCGTAGAGATTCTATCATGCGCGATGGATGTTTGCACCCATTACATACGATGCGGCAAAATCCTTATCCATGCTTGCTCATCTTTTCGGTCGCCAGATTCCTTTCTCGGTGACTATCGCGGAAATGAGCTCCGCGGGCGTAACGTCGAACGCCGGGTTTATTACATCGGCATCCTTCGGTGTGATGTAACATCCGGAAACCATCCTTACTTCATCTCCGCTTCGCTCTTCTATCGGAATCGACGCGCCGTTCGGGCACGCGCGGTCGATGGTGGATGTTGGTGCTGCGACGAAAAACGGGATATCGTGGTGGCGCGCAAGGACGGCAAGCCCGTACGTCCCGATCTTATTTGCGGTGTCGCCGTTTGCGGCGATGCGGTCGGCTCCGACGATCACTGCATCCACACTGCCTTTTGCCATCAAAGCCGCCGCCATGTTGTCGGTGATGAGCGTGACCGGAATCGAATCCTCCATAAGCTCCCAGACTGTGAGGCGCGCTCCCTGCGATCGCGGGCGCGTTTCGCACGCGAAAACCCGCGATAGACGCGCGTCCGCGTGAAGAGCGCGCACAACGCCGAGTGCGGTGCCGTATCCGCCCGTCGCAAGCGCTCCGGCATTGCATATCGTCATGATGCGAAGCCCTGTTTTTTCGTCATCGTCGAGCGGACGGTCTGCAACCTGTTTCGAGCTACCCTCCGGGCTGCAACGCGAAAGAACTTCAGCCGCTCCGTGCTTTCCGATGCCTATGTTTGCCGCAATATCGTCGTCCAGGATTCGCTGTGCTTCGTTTGCGAGAAGCTCATAAAGGCGGTCAACGCTCGTATCGCCGTTTTCATTGAGCACAGCCGTTTGTCGTTCCACCGCCCACTTGAGATTTACAGCAGTCGGGCGCGCCGTAGCGATTTCCTGAAACGCGCTATCGAGCATTTCCCTTTCGCGCGCGCGGATCGCACCCGCGCCTGTAGCTTCCGCGTCGTGATTTGCCTGACTGTGGCTTTCCGCAAGCTCGCGCGCGGCAAGCGCGCATCCGAACGCGCCCGCGATTCCGATCAGGGGCGCGCCGCGCACGGTCATGTCCTCTATCGCGGAAACGACATCGCCGCAGGTCGCGAGAA
>JAGGVC010000003.1 GCA_021158185.1 bacterium
CGGCAACACTTCGCATAGAAACGACGCTCAGAGCCTGGTTCGTCCGAGCCGAAGGCTGTTTATGACGACGGTAACGCTCGAAAACGCCGTCGCCGCACAGTTTGCGCACGTCATCCCGATAACGGACAGCTCGACTCTGGTCCCATCCATGAGCATAGAATATTACCGCACCCGCATGCGTTATCACGTAAACGCGCCCACCCCTCAATTTGTAATCAGGGGGATAATTGCAAAGTGCCGGTAAAGTGCTACTATTTATGACTCATTATGGCATCTCAGGAATTGCAGGAATTTATCGACAGGTACCGGCGCGCAGTCAACATCGAGCTAACGCGGTTCACGTCGGATTTCTATCAGGTTCAGGAACTTGAAGAAGCGGTCAGCAACGCACTCTGGGGCGGAAAACGGCTGAGACCGATCCTTGTTCTGATGAGCGCCGCCGCAATCGATCCGGCAGTGGATCTCGACCGCTTAGTTCCAATATCGTGCGCCGTCGAGATGATCCACATTTTCACTCTCGTGCACGACGATCTGCCCGGCATGGACGATGCTGAGCTTCGGCATGGCCAGGCCTGCACTCATATAAAGTACGGCGAAGGCGTTGCTATCCTCACGGGCGACGCGCTCTTGAACCAGGCGTTCGCCGTCGTCCGTTCAACTCCGCTGCCAGGCCTTTCGGACAAGAGAAGGCTCAACATCATCGGCCATCTGTCAAAGGCGTGCGCAACAGTTGTCGAGGGACAGGTCTGCGACCTCGCATACGCCGGAAAGGATATTTCGATTGAGGAACTTGAAGGCCTCCACCGCTCGAAAACTGCTGCACTTCTCGAAGCGTGCTGCCATACCGGAGTTGAGCTGGCTGGCGGTGATTCTGACGATCTTGAGCGGTTAACAGAGTTCGCAACACATTTCGGGCTTGCATACCAGATAAAGGATGATATCCTTAGCGTCACCGGTGACGAGGCGGAAGTGGGAAAAACCCTCGCCACCGATACCGAGGCCGAGAAGGCAACCTATCCCAGGTTGCTCGGCCTTGACAAATCGGTTGAACTGTTGAACGAAACGACGGAAAGAGCCGCTCTATCCGTCTCGTATTACGGCAAGGCTGGAAAACTTCTGGCCGATCTTGCATTTTGGTGCAGGGATCGCACGAGATAAGCCCTGGAAACCGTGAGGATATGGCATTGAGTGTTCTTGAAAGGATAAACGAGCCTGAGGATCTGAAAGGTCTCGCCGCTGATGAGCTGCAGACACTGGTTGACGAAATTCGCAGTTTCATCATTGCTAACGTGAGCGAATCGGGGGGACACCTTGCACCGTCGCTCGGCGCGATAGAACTGATCGTCGCACTTCACCGCGTTTTCGATTCACCGCGGGACAGGCTCGTTTTCGATACGGGGCATCAAGCCTACGCGCACAAGATCATATGCGGTCGAAGAGATGATTTCAACGGGCTCAGACAGTTCGGCGGCATCGGCGGTTTCATCCGTCCATGTGAAAGCGAGCATGACGCCTTTGAAGTCGGTCATGCATCAACTTCAATCGCGGTTGCGATGGGTTTCGCGCGTGCCGACAAGCTCAATGGTGATGATCGGTACTCGGTTGCCGTAATCGGCGATGGCGCGATGACGGGCGGGCTTGCACTAGAGGCAATGAACAACAGCGAGATCGGAACGGATAAGCTCATCGTAATCCTGAACGATAACGGCATGAGCATCGCTCCGAATATCGGCAAGATAAGCCGCATACTTACAAACCTGCGGCGTAGAACTGACGTGAAGCTTCTCAACAGGCTCGTAAAAGATGTATTTCAGAAGATGCCTGTCGGTGGAAAGGATCTCGGAGATGCCTGGGTCAAGCTGAAACGCTCGTTTTTGTATTTCGTAAGCCCGTATACAAACAAGGCCGTGTTCGAATCTTGGGGAATGAAGTATTTCGGACCGTACGACGGCCACAACATTCACGATCTCATAATGCATCTGAGCGAAATCAAGTCATTCGAGGGCCCTGTGCTCGTTCACGTTATCACCAAGAAAGGCAAGGGCTACAAGCCTGCCGAACAGCATCCTACCGAATGGCACGGTGTAGGAAGCTTCAACAAGGTGGAAGGTAAACTGTCCAAAAAGAGCTCAATCAAATCGTATACCGATGTGTTTTCGGAAACGCTCGTGGAGCTTGCCGAGGACGACGAACGGATTACTGCAATAACCGCCGCAATGCCGCAGGGCACCGGCCTCGACAAGTTTGAAAAGCGTTTCCCTGAAAGGTTCTTCGATGTCGGTATCGCCGAGGAATTCGCCGTCACCTTCGCTGCCGGCCTTGCAAAAAGTGGAATTAAGCCCGTCGTAGCCGTTTACTCGACGTTCCTTCAGCGCGCATTCGACCAGCTCGTTCACGATGTTGCCCTCCAGAAACTTCCTGTTGTGTTTGCAATAGACAGGGCAGGCCTCGTCGGTGAAGACGGAGCAACACACCATGGATGCTTCGACTTGTCCTACTTGAACATAATCCCGAACTTCACCGTGATGGCGCCCGCCAACGAGAATGAACTCCGGCATATGCTCTATACGGCTCTTCGACACGAAACGGGGCCGATCGCATTCCGTTACCCGCGCGGGAACGCGCTCGGCATGCCTCTCTCGGAACAGCTTTCCGAAATCGAAATCGGCACTTGGCCGATCGTGAGACACGGCGGGGACTGCGCTGTTCTGGCTATCGGCTCGATGGTCGCGCAGGCGGAGGAAGCAGCGGCTTCACTTGCAATTCAAGGAGTCAGCGTTGAGTTGATCAATGCAAGATTCCTTAAACCCCTCGATTCATCAACGCTCGCAAGAATCTCCCGACACTTCAAGGCCGTTGTAACAATCGAGGAAAACGCCTCTGCGGGAGGGCTTGGTGAAAGTGTGCTCGGCTGGTTCGATGAAAATGCTGACAAGATGCCCAGAATACTTCGGCTTGCAATTCCCGACAGGTTCATCCTGCATGGCAGAAAAGAACTGCTGCTAAATGAAATCGGACTGGATGCTAAGGGAATTGAATTCAGAATTGTACAATGGCTGGTCAGAACCACCGATTCAAGTCAGGATTTGCATCAGTCCGCGCTTCGCAATCATTGAGCTTGCCTGTGATACAATCCGCTCCGATGAATCCGCTGTCGTACGCGCTTATGGTTTTTTCTGCCTACATCGTACTTCAGGCATTCATAATCGTTGTTCTCAAATTCCTCCCAAAAGTGAGACTATCCGGACAGATTGCACGAACTGTCGTTATTAACCTCATTAACTACAGTTTCTTCATCATCGCAGGAATCATCGGAATCGGCATTGCTCCTGAGGCAGCGAAGATATCCACCGCCGGTTTTTACTGGATTATTCCGGTTGGAATAGTCGCCGGATTTCTATTCTTCATCTTCTGCGAGGTGGCAACCCGGCTCTCGCTGAAATACGCAAGCGAGTTTGTGTTCGACCTTCAGGAGATGGCTGTCTCTCCAGTTTTCCCAAAAGGTATTTTCATTCCCGGCTTTATCAATCTCGTTCTCGTGAAACCGTTTGCCGAGGAAATCCTATTCAGAGCGTTTCTAATCGGTGTTTTGTCGACTGAGATGCACTGGGCGACTGCGATCCTCATCACAATCGTCCTTGAAAACCTGCGCTATCCGCAACTGGCCTGGTTTGCCCGGAATACCATCCGCGCTCTCACACTGGGCCTGCTGTTTGTCGTTTCTCCTAGCATCATCCTTCCTCTTACGGCAAGTCTGATTGCACATTTCCTCATCGCGATCAATCAGGTGTCGCGCGTGAGGCGGCTTGTTTCGGAAGGAGAGAAAAGCACGTCCAAGTCACGGAAAGAAGTAATTCTCGAACAAGAACTTAAGACAAGTGACAGGTCGCAGAACGAGGATGACACATCTGGTAATTGAATAGCTCATCGATCCTCCCCGCAACCTGCAACAGACTGACCCCCTGCACCATTGTTCTTCGGCACAGCGCAGCTCGCAATTGTGTATACTCATTATTCACTCCCTGATTCCACCTGTTTTTTGATACTATCGTTGCGCCTTATGACTGACGAGCGAGAACCTCCTTCCGGCAGTGAGATACCGGAAAAACTGATAATGCAACGAAGCGTGCCGTTGAGGCGTGCGGCGATGCGCATCGATTACGAAAGCGAGCTTAACGAGGAACAGTTCGCCGCGGTATCGGCAGGCAACGGGCCGATACTCGTACTTGCGGGCGCAGGAAGCGGCAAGACCCGCGTCATCACTTACCGCGTGGCATACCTTGTGGAGACCGGAATTCGGCCGGGCAACATACTTCTGACGACGTTTACGAATCGCGCGGCGCGCTCGATGCTTTCGCGCGTGGAAGGACTTCTCGGCATCAACCTTGCCCACCTGACGGGAGGGACGTTCCATAGCATCTGCAACAGGCTTTTGCGCAAGTACGCAAGCGTAATCGGTTTTTCGGACGGATTCGGGATATTGGACGAAGACGATGCCAAAAGGCTGATGAAGCGCGTAAGGAATGAATCCGGCATTGACCTCACCGGAAAGCTGTTCCCAGCTCCCCGCGTGTTGAAACGCATCGCATCGCTTCTTGTGAACACAGAGATCGACCTCGACGACATAATAATCGAGCAGTACCCGCAATTCGCACGGCGCATCCTCGATTTCGAGACGGTTTTTTCGGGATACACTGCCGCAAAGAGCGTAAACGACGTTATGGACTACGACGACCTGCTCCTCTGGACGTACAAACTTCTGTCGGAACATGACGATGTTCGGCGCGAGATTGCAGGCAGGTTCGAGCACGTGCTCGTGGACGAGTACCAGGATACGAACCATCTGCAGGCGAAGCTCGTCGATCTGTGGGGAAGCGAGCACGGCAACGTATTCGTCGTCGGAGATGACGCGCAGAGCATATACAGCTTCCGCGGGGCGAACTACAGGAATATTCTCGATTTCCCGAATCAGCACAGCGATGCGCAAATATTCAAGCTCGAAACGAACTACCGGAGCGCGCCGGAAATACTCAATCTTGCAAACGAAGTTATAAAGGATACGCCCGAGAACTTCAGAAAGACACTGAGGCCGATAAAGCCGTCCGGTGCGAGGCCATCGCTTGTCGCGTGCAGAACGCCGGATGACCAGGCGGAGTACATCGCCGAGAAAATTCTGGAGTTGCGCGAGCAGGGGATTGGCTTAAACGACATGGGCGTCCTCTACCGTGCGCACAGAAACAGCCAGGAACTCGAAATGGCGCTCAACCACAGAGGGATTCCATACTTCATCCGCGGCGGCGTGCGGTTCATGGAAATGGCGCACATAAAGGATCTTATGGCATACCTGGTGGTAATCGGCGCGCCGCGAAACGAGATCGCGTGGGACCGCGTGCTCTCGATGTGCGATCGGGTAGGCGCGCGCACGGTTGCGAACATACTTGGCGATATACATGACACCGTCGATCCGCTCGATGAGTTTCTAACTGGAGAGCCGGAAGCTCATGGCTACGGTGCGGGAAAGACCAGCATCGCGAACCTCAAGGTTTTCCTTTCGGATGTTCTCAAGGAGCACACGAAGCTTGATCCAGCAATACTCGCACGCACGATATTCACTAAGCGATACAAGCTGTATATGGAAGCGCAGTACGAGAACGCGGCGCGGCGCATGGAAGACATCGAGCAGTTCATCATCTTCGCAAGCCGATTCGACACGCTCGGTGCGATGATGCAGGAAGTTGCGCTGCACGGGGGATTCTTCGGCCAGGAAGTAGCAGCGCTCGATCCTGCGGCGGTCGAGGAAGGGCGCGTATGCCTGTCCACTATTCATCAGGCAAAAGGCCTCGAATGGAAGGTCGTATTTATGATATGGCTCGTGGAAGGTATGCTTCCGCACAGCATGACGTATGACGCTCCTGACGCGCTGGAGGAAGAGCGCAGGCTTTTCTACGTCGCGATAACGCGCGCTAAGGACGAAATAATAATGACATATCCCCAGCAACGTCCAAAGGCCGACTTCTCGATAGACCTTACGAGGCCGTCGCGTTACCTTAACGAAGTGGAACGTAGCGTGTACGACGAATTCGTGCTGGAGTGGGACGAGCCGACGAGACTCGCGGGATTGGACAAAAGCTCGGACGGAATAGATCATCGGGAATCATCGGGACCTGACATGGAAAAACTTGGCGGGAAGATGCTCGGAGGGACGAGTCCGGGGAAATCGGGCGGAATGTGGATGCCGGACATACCTGCGCCGGATGCTTTCGACGAGGAAGATGAAGATGATGAAGACGAAACGCTGGATGAATAGCGCGGCGGTAGAGCAAAAACAGCGTCAGGATTCGGGACGCGTCAGCCGAAGATGATAAAAATGGTCTCCGAGCGCACTATGTAGATCTGGCGTGAGTGGCCGTATGAATCGCGAACTGAATAGTATCCCGGCCTAAGTTGAATGATGATCGAATCGCCGTCACCGATGGGACCATACACGGTTGTTCCTATGTAGAAGCGCGAGTATGCACCGAGATCGTTCGTGATGCTCACGTTGCCGTATGCACTGCTCCCATCGCCGAAATGCCAGACCGCACCCAAGCTTACGCTCGCACCGCAACCCGAAAGAAAGGCAAGTGCCGCAATTATCAGAAAAGCCCTTCGCACACAGGAATTATACCCGGAAATGCTGGCGGATGCAAAGTAACCTTTTCGCAAGCCTGTCCCGTCAGCCTGACGAAATTATGTTGATGCTATAATACGAACTCGCACGGCGCGAAAAGATGCGCTCCGTGCAGACTATCGAGTAAGACGGCACCTGCCCTTCTGCCTTTAGGCAAACGGCACTCGCCGTTCTTTCAAAAAATATTCTGGAGGAAGAAGTAATGGCGGAGAGCGGAATTTCGAAAGTTGGAGTGATCGGCATCGGCGTGATGGGCAACGGGATCGCTCAGGTTGCGGCGCAGAGCGGCTTCAATACAGTCGTGACGGACATTAGCGAGGAAGTGCTCGAACGCGGGATGGGCAACATCAAAAAGAGCCTTGGCAGGCTCGTAAAGGCTTACGAGAAGAGCGGCGGTGAGAAGGGAATCACCGAGGATGCGATGAACGAAGCGTTCGGACGCATCAAGGCCACAACCGAGCTCAAGGATCTTCTCGATTGTGACATCATCATCGAGGCAGCACCCGAAAAGCCCGATCTCAAGGAATCGATCAACAGGAAGCTTGCGGAGCTCGGCTACGACAACCTGCTCGTGAGCAATACGAGCGGCATCAGCATCACCCGTCTCGGCGCGGCATACGGCAAGCCTGAGAAGTTTATGGGGATGCACTTCATGAATCCCGTGCCGATGCAGAAGGGCGTCGAGATCATCCGCGGGCTTGCGACGAGCGACGAAACTTACAACACTGTCGTCGCGCTAACACACGATATGGGCAAAATCGAGATTCCCGCCGAGGACAAGGCGGGGTTCGCGATTAACAGAATGTGGGTTCCGTTCGTCAACGAGGCGATTCGGGTCGTCGAGGAAGGGATCGCATCGGTCGAGGGTGTCGACAAATGCACGCTCTGCCTGGGCCACAGGATGGGGCCGCTTATGACTGCGGACTACGTCGGACTCGATACGATGCTCTTCATCGCGAACGTGCTCGAAGAGGAATTCGGCAGCTTCTACAAGGCGAGTCCGCTTCTGAAACGGCTCGTCGAGGCAGGACATCTCGGCGCGAAAAGCGGGATGGGATTCTACAAGTGGGACGGATTCAAGGCCGCAGGCATCAATCCCGACGTCGAGCGCTATCGGATCGGATAGAAAACCGAGATTAACCGAACAATCAGAATCGCTGGCTAGTTCAAACGGTTGATCGCCTTGCCGTCGGCGTTCAATGCGGCTTCCTTCACTACTTCGGCAAGCGAAGGATGTATGCGGACGTGGCTCTGGAAAGCGTTCAGGCTCGCCTTCGACTCCAGTGCAAGCGTTGCATCGGAAACGAGATCCGATGCATGCGGGCCGATGACGTGAACGCCGAGAAGATCGTCGGTCGACGCGTCAGCAATCACTTTCGCCATGCCGTAGTCCTCGCCGAGCGCCATCGCCTTGCCGCTCGCCTTGAACGAAAACGTGCCGACCTTGATTTCGCGGCCCGATTCCCTGGCATCAAACTCGGTCATACCCACGCCCGCGATCTCGGGGCCTGTGAAAACCGCGAACGGGATCGCCGCCTCGAAATGAGCAGGTTCACCTGCAGCGAGATGCTCCGCCAGCGCTACACCCTCGTGGCTCGCCTTGTGCGCAAGCATCATCCCGCCGATCACATCGCCTATCGCGTAAACGCCCTTCGCCGTGGTCTGAAGCCGGTCATCAACCTTGACGAAACCCCGGTCGGTCAGTTCGACGCCAGCCTTCTCCAGTGCAAGACCGTCGGTGAAGGGAACCCGTCCAGTAGAGGCGAGAACGATATCGACGGTGCGGCGCTCCTCCTTACCGTCCTTGCTTACGAAAGCGACCTCTACGCCTTTTTTATCGCCAAGCACATTTACGCTTGTGACTTTGTGTTCGAGGAAGATTTTCATGCCCTGCTTCTTGAAGGCGCGGTGAGCCTGCTTAACGATGTCGGGATCGAGTCCTGTAAGGATCGATGGCAGGATCTCCACAATCGTGACCTCCGCGCCAAGCCTGC
This sequence comes from bacterium, assembly GCA_021158185.1. GTDB lineage: Bacteria > 4484-113 > 4484-113 > JAGGVC01 > JAGGVC01 > JAGGVC01. Next base: position 8,665 of record JAGGVC010000003.1, read on the forward strand.
GATAGACGCAGGCCATCTCCATCCCGATGTAGCCGCCCCCAACCACGAGGAGTTTTTCCGGCACTTCAGGAAGTGCGAGCGCTTCGGTTGATGTCACGACGTTGATCCCGTCAATATTCAGAAACAGGAGACGCATCGGGTCGCTACCAGTTGCAATCACAATCGTTTCCGCTAAAAGCGTTTCCTTGCCACCCTCCCTCAATTCGACTTCGATCTCGTTCGGTGATTTGAAGCTCGCATTGCCCAGGATGACGTCAACGCCGTTCTTTTCGAGAAGCATCTTCACGCCGCCCGTCAGCCTTTTGACGATAGCGTCCTTGCGCGCCATCATCCTTCCAAAATCGAGCTTGACCTCGCTTGGATCAACCGTGATTCCCTGGTCGGCAAGCTGGGTAATCTCGGCGTAGTGCTTGCTTGCATCGAGCAGCGCCTTCGACGGAATGCAGCCGATGTTGAGGCAGGTGCCGCCCCAGTTGTTCTTCTCAATACAGGCAGTCTTCTTCCCAAGTTGCGCGAAGCGAATCGCACATTCGTAGCCGCCCGGCCCTGCACCGATAACGATCACGTCGTACTTGTCATTCATAGAACATCCCCTCGCAAACTCTTACCACTTCCGCCCCTTTCTCTTCCGTTCCTCGAAGATGAAATTAAGAAACGTGCCCTTGAAGCTGAAGTGAGAGCGTATCGTATTCTCGATGAAGCCCCTGTAGCTGAAATGCAGGCTTTTCTTGAGGTTGATCCATATCTTGATCGTGGGCGGGCAGATCGCAACCTGCCTGACATCGAATATCTTGAGCGGATTGTTTTTCATCACTGGCGGTGGGTGGAGCGTGACTTCCTCGAAGAGCACTTCGCACAGAACATCGTTCGGGACGCGCCTGTGGTACTGATCCCACGCGTGCACTACCGCGCCGAGAAGCTCGTCGAGCCCTTCATGCTTGAGCGCCGAGATCAGAACGACATCGGCCCAGCCGAGTTTGGTGAAATTTTTGTAAACGTAATTGATATAACCGTCGCGCATCTCAGGAGTATCATCCGCGAGATCCCACTTGTTGACCGCGACGACCACAGCCTTGCCTTCTTCGCCGATCCGCTTTGCGACGAGCTTGTCCATCTCGTAGATGCCGTCTACTGCGTCAACGATCAGAATAGAGACGTCGGTTTCGGGCAGGCGCCTCGACGTGCGCACCATCGAGTAGTAATCAACAGGCTCCTTCACCTTGGACAGTCTCTTCAGCCCCGCCGTGTCGAGCACCGTGAACGTCCGTCCATTCCACTCGAATTTAAGCTCGATCGGATCGCGCGTCGTGCCGGGAAGCTCGGAAACGAGCACGCGAGCTTCCTCGACGAACGCGTTTGCAAGCGAGCTTTTGCCGACGTTCTGGCGTCCGAGAAGCGAGATTCTAATCGTTTCACTTCGCCATTCATGGTCGGCAAAGGACTCGGGTTCATCCTCGATTTCATCTACGGGGATCAGCTTTGAAACATCGTACTTCCTCTCATGCTCGGACATGTAATCGAGTAGACTCATATCACCGTCGAGAGCGACCGCTCCGTCATCCGCTTTCATCACCTTGGGTCGAGTCTTCTTGCGCGGACGAGCCTTGCCTTCATCTTCAGCTTCGACATCAGGAACAAGTGAGATGCCGTCGTGTTCGGCGACGCGTTCCTCCTTGATGACGCGCTTTTCGGCACTTGTAAGCCTGCTGTCATCAGGTGGAGTGAATCCGAGCTTGTTGTTAATCAGATCGAGAAGCTCGTGGATATTCCGTCCGCTCACTGCACTGACATGCACCATATCGGAGATACCGAGCGAATAAAAGTCGTAAAGCTCGCTTTCGTACTTCTTCGAGTCAACCTTGTTGATTACGAGAATGACAGGCTTTTCCGTCTTCCAGATCTCTCGCTTTACGAGATCGTCAGCCACTGTCACGCCGACGCGCACATCAACGATGAAGAGAACGAGATCGGCCTCGTGAAGCGCCTCCAGCGCGTTTTCACTTACGATCCTGTGGAGCGGGTCGGCGCTTTCCTTCGCTATGCCGCCGCAGTCCACTATGCTATACCGGTTGCCTTCCCACTCGCATTCGCCGTAAATCCTGTCGCGCGTGACGCCCTCCATCTCGTCCACGATCGCGATCCTGCGACCAACGAACCGATTGAAGATCGTGCTCTTACCGACGTTCGGCCTGCCAATGACGGCGACCAGTTTTTTTGCACCCACATTCATAGGATTTGCGAAACACACCGCATGGATTTGAAGCTGAATTATAACAGCGGATTATTCCTAATGCTGCTGCATTACGCTGGATTTTGAAAGGGACAGATTCAAATGCACTTAAATCAGCGCGACTGTAGCTTTGATAGGTTCTATTTATGCCTTAAAAGCTATTAGTTCTTCCTCTACTCGTTCACGCGGCCTGCCATCGGGGAGGATGCGCTGGCGTAGACCTTCTTCTCGATCCGGCCCGCGAGATATCCTATCCTTCCAGCCTCGACGCCCAGCCTGAAGCCCTTGGCCATTTTCTCCGGGTCGCCCGCCTCAGCAATCGCGGTGTTGACGAGCACTGCGTCCGCGCCGAGCTCCATCGCCTGCGCCGCATCGCTCGGAACACCCAACCCAGCGTCCACGACGACCGGCACCGTGATAGCAGGATCTTCGATGATCAGCTTTATTCCGGAAAAATCAATTAAGCCATGTCCGCTTCCTATCGGGCTTGCAAGGGGCATGACGGTCGCGGCGCCCGCCTCGACGAGCTTTCGCGCGGCAATCGGATCGTCGTTCGTGTACGGAAGTACGATGAAACCTTCGTCCGTAAGGATCTTTGTGCCTTCGATAGTTGCACCGACGTCGGGAAGGAGTGTCTTTTCGTCGCCAATAACTTCGAGCTTGATCCAGTTCGTGATGCCCAGCCCGCGTGCCAGCCTGGATACGCGCAGCGCGTCTTCCAGCGTATAGCAGCCTGCGGTGTTCGGAAGTAGCTGTATCCTGTCGAGGTCTAGGTAGTCGATGATATTCTTCTCCGGACGATCCTCGCTTATATCAATCCGGCGGATCGCCACCGTCACGATTTCCGTAGCGCTTGCCTCGATGGCCTTGACCATCGTCTCGTGCATATCGTACTTGCCGGTTCCGAGTATAAATCGGGACTTGAGCGTCTTTCCTCCGATAACCAAAGGCTTGTCTTCATGAATCATCACTTCATCTCCTTAAACGCTGATGCTGATACTCAAAATAATACCCCGCGCATTCTTCATTCACCGAGGTTACGTCGGCTTGTTACGAAGGAAACTAAGATAGCCGGTGAAAAAATCCTTTGATCTTTATGATCTTGAGCAAAACGCGAATTTACCACGATTAAAAAGCCTTGTGGAGTTCGGCGAGCACACTTTCGATTGCCTCTTCTATTTCACCATTCACTTTGAATCCGGATGCACCCGGATGTCCGCCTCCGCCGAAGATCAGCGCGAAATCTGCGGCGTTGAAATTGGATCTGCTCCTCATGCTGACCTTGATTCCTCTTTCGTTTTCCTTGAAGAAAAGACTCAGTGGATAATCGCCGATTGTCCTGATAAGATCGACTATACCCTCGGTATCGGATGGAGTCGTACCGGTTTCTTCGAGCATTTTTCTCGTCTGCCAGGCGTACACCGTACCGATTTCAGGAACCTCGGTGATCGTCTGAAAGACTTTCCCGAAGAGCTTCATCTGCGCGGATGTCCTCGTATAGTAAACGTCCTCGATCACCTTTGCAGGATCAACACCTAGAGCCACAAGCTCGCCCGCCACCTCAAGTGCGCGCTGGTTGGTATTGTTGAAACTGAATCTGCCGGTATCCGTAACAAGCGCGACGTACAAATCAATTGCGATATCAAGGGAAATTGCAAAGCCCAAGTGCATAAGGAGATCGAAAATTATCACACCAGCCGCAGCACAATCGGGATTGACCACATTGATATCGCCGAAACGGGTGTTGCTTACATGGTGATCGATGTTAATAATCACCGGTCTATTCCCTGGCTTATCAGCTGTGACGCCGCGCGCCTTAAGCTCCTTTCCGAAGTCATCGCCCATTCTCTCGAATTCAGCGTTGTCCACAACTACGATTACATCAGGAAGATTTTCAGGCAGGGCATTGACGATTTCAAGATCATCTATACCCGGCATCCTTGCATACATCCGCGGAACGGGGGCCGCGATAAACGCCCGCGCGCCTTTTCCCATTGACCTGAGCGCCTGCAGAAGACCGAGAGTCGATCCGTATGCATCACCATCAGGATCTTCGTGAGGGAAAATCCAGAAATCGTCCCCGTGAACGATAAATTCTGCTGCTCCGGCAAGCTCTTGTTCGTATTTATTCACGATTTCACTCATCATTATTTTCTTCTCTCGGAAAGCCCAAATCGGTAAGAATACGGTCTATCTTAATACTGTGCTCGATCGTATCATCTAGTACAAACCTCAGCTTCGGCATCCTCCTGATTTCTATCAAATTCGAAAGCTCGGAACGAAGGAAGCCTGAAGCTTTCTCAAGCACTTTGAGCACTGTTTTCTTGGTCTTCTTGTCACCTATGATGGACACGAATACCTTTGCGTAATCGAACTCCGGACTTATTTCAACACCCATTACGGTAACATTCTTGACGCGTGAATCCCGCATCTTCGATAGAATGATTTCCACCAGGTCCCGCTTGAACTGCTCTTCAAGCCGCTCCATTCGCAGAGACTTAACCATAACTAAAAGCGGGGAACCTCCTTCATCTCGTAAACAGATAGGATGTCACCAAGCTGGACGTTGTTCGTACCTTCAACGATAAAGCCGCATTCAAAGCCGCTCGCGACATCGCGCACGTCTTCCTTAAACCGCCTGAGGCTCTTGAGTTGACCTTCGTGAATTACTTCTTCTTCACGAATAAGCCTGTACTGCTTATTTCTCACGACTTTTCCGTCAAGAACAGACCCGCCGCATATGACGCTCGTCTTCTCGGTTCTGAATATCTCGCGCACCTCGACGCGCCCAAGCGGAATCTCCTCGTAAATCGGATCCAGGAGTCCCTTCATCGCGTTCTCTATTTTTTCGGTCATCTGATAGATAATGTCGTAAACTTGAACATCAACCCTTTCCTTGTCGGCAAGCTTCCTAGCTCCGCTAGTCATACTCGTACTGAAGCCGATGATGATCGCATTCGACGCACTCGCAAGCATTATGTCATTCTCGTTTATCTGGCCGACACCATGCGACACTACGTTCACCTGAACACCCTCTATCTTAATGCGCTCAAGTTCGCTGATAATGGCTTCCTCACTGCCGCCAACGTCTGTCTTGACGATGACATTAAGGTTCTTTATCTCACCTTTTTCGAGCCGGGATAAGAAATCCTCAAGGCTTGGCTTGGCCAGCTGTCTCCGCTGCAACTCGATTTTCGCCTTTTCTATTCGAGATTCAATTATCTCCGTCGCCTTACGCTTCTTCGAAAATGTGAATATCTTGTCTCCGTTGCCGGGAAGCTCATCAAGCCCGATGATACGTACAGGACGTGATGGCAGCGCATCCTTCAGCAAGTTGCCCCACTCATCTTCCATCCGCTTGATGCGCCCTCCGCTCGTCCCGCAGATCAGGTACTGACCCGGCTTGAAAGTGCCCTGAATAACGAGCGCCGTTGCAATGATGCCCTGCCCCTTCGTAATCTCGCTTTCAACTACAACGCCATACGCAGGAGCTTTTGGATCGGCCTTGAGCTCAAGCAAATCCGCCTGGAGAAGGATCATTTCGAGAAGTTCGTCAATATTGTCACCTGTCAACGCGCTTATCTTTACGAATACAGTATCTCCGCCCCAGTCCTCGGGTGTAAGACCCAGCTCTGCAATCTGGCTGATTGTTCGATCCGGGTTTGCGCTCGGCAAGTCGCACTTGTTGAGAGCCACGATGATCGGTACGTTTGCCGCCTTCGCGTGCTCCGCAGCTTCCTTCGTCTGGGGCTTCACACCGTCATCGGCGGCAACAACCAGAACAACGATATCAGTCACCTGCGAGCCACGCGCCCGCATCTGGGTAAACGCAGCGTGACCTGGTGTATCAAGAAATGTAATAGCCCTGTCGCCGTGCACAATCTGGTATGCACCGATATGCTGAGTAATCCCTCCTGCCTCACCGTCAACGACGTTTGTATGTCTTATTCGATCGAGTAATTTCGTTTTTCCGTGATCGACATGCCCCATAATCGTAACAACGGGCGGTCTGGGAACCTGTTTCCCTTCCTCTACCTTTTCGTATTCATCGAGGATGTCCTCCGGCGCCTCGTCCTGCTTAACTTCTGTCGGGATGCCGAAGTTCTCAGCAATCAGCTGTATCTCGTCGATACTAACCACATGGTTTATGTTGGCGAATATATCGAGTTCTTTCAGAAGGAAACCGATTATGTCGCCAACCTTGACTCCGCTTTTCAGCGACAACTCTCGTACAGTCATTTCACCCGTGATCTTAAGCGCACGAATTACCTTCTCGGCAGCCTGTGCTTGAGCGGAACCACCTTTGACCTTGAAAACCCGCTTCCTGCTTCGACCGGTCACCGCTTCATCGGGCTGGCGTCCGATTTCCTTGATTTTCTTTTTTGCAGGGGGACGTCTCGGTACGGTCCTCCTGGCAGCATCCGCCTTCTTCTTCCCGGGCTTTTCAACTTTTGAACGCTCTTCCATTCCCTTAGGCTCGGTCTTCGGGCGCCGTTTTTGCTCTGCTTCCGGAGCACCTTTCTTTGCAGGCGGCGTCTTAACGGCAACATCAGCTTTTCGTTCCTTTACCGCCTCTGCACGAATCTGTACTTTTGCAGGAGCCTCCGGCGCAGCAGGCTTCTTTTCAACGACGACTTTTTCCGCTATAACCTGCGCTTTTTCAAGCTCTGCATCAGCCTTCTCGAGCTTCTTCCTGCCGGAAAGATCGTCCTTGTCAAAATATGTTTTGGGAATTTCGCGCTTCTTTCTGGGCTTTACCGCAGTAGCCGCAGAGAACTCCAGGGATGCAGCGGAATCGCTCAATCGTTTTCGAGTCGGCAGAGCAGCAGGCGCAGCTTCGGCTTTTCTTCCTCCTGCACCATTGGTCGGAACACCCGGCTCAACCGTCAAGGCGCCGCTTTCTGCATTCACTTTTTTGACCAACAATGAATAAGTATCCGCGTCAACCACGGCTAAAATGCCCTTGGATTCCTTGTCCTCCCACCCGATCTCCGCAAGAAGTTCCTTGATCCGATCAAGGTCAAGCTTCGACCCAAGGTGCTTGGGAAGATGTACCAGTTTATATTTCTGCTGCGCCATAAACCTCCGGCCATACGATCACGACACCGAATTAGCGTTTCGGGTCTTGATGAACGATAGAAACCTGTTTTTCAAAATATAAAGCTTCGTTTCCTCAAGCCTTACAACAATACGATTATGCTTGCTCCGGCTGAATGCAAGCTTGCCGGTGCGAGCCATAGCATCGAAACACTTCTCCCGCGGGCAAAGGTAAATGCTTCGCCCTACGGATGCACCCGGTTTAGCAACAATGACAACTTTCCCGTCACGCAGATTAAGGCGAACAAGCTCATCCTGTGCAAAGCGCTCCCTGCACCCGATACACGTTCGAACGGGCGATCCGCCAAGCCGATTCAACCTGCTTTCGTTTCTTCTATTCTTCACCATCAACATCGTCCTCTACAACTGCTTCATCCTCGGATGAACCGGCAGGCGATTGTTCCTCGCTCGCCGATTCCGCAGCTTGACCTGCAGATTTCTCCTTTGACGTTTTCTGCGACGAATCTTCATTCTCGACCTCACGAACACTCTTGACGTCAAGGAAAAACTTCGTAAGTTTAGATGCAAGCTTCACGTTGCGCCAGCCTTTCCCAATGGCCAGACTTATCTGGTCGTTCGGAACAATGACTACTGCCTTCCTCTCGCCCTCGAAAATCTCGACGCTGGCGACATTCGCCGGCGAAAGAGCCTCCCTGATATACTCAAAAAGGTCCTCTTTGTATAGAATCAGATCGATTTTTTCGTCGTTAAGCTCATGGCTGATCGCGAGAATCCTTATTCCCTTGCTGCCTATGCAAGTTCCAACGGCATCGAGCTCCTCGACGTTGCTTCTAACGGCAACTTTGGCCCTGTACCCCGGATCACGCGCAATTGCCACGATCTCAATCGCACCCTCGCGCACTTCTGGTATCTCATTCTCCATCAGACGCCGGATCAGATCGGGATGTGTGCGGGACAGCACGAGCATAGGCCCCCGCCTGCTCGTACGAACATCGACCAGAAGGGCTTTGATCCGTTGGCCGGGCTGATAGCGCTCGGTTGAAATCTGTTCCCTGTATGGCAGGATTGCTTCGACATCACCATCCACTTCTACGGTTATATCGTGTCGGTCAACGTAAAGAACATTGCCGTTCATGACATCAAACTCGCGATCCTTGTACTCCCTCAATATCCGGTTTCGCTTAGCATCCTTGATGACACTCTTGATCTTCTGGCGCGCGTAATGTATAGCTAAAATTCCCAGATCGTCCAGGCTGACCTCGGAAAGAATTATATCGCCTACCTCCGCATCCTCTTCCTCTGCAACAACTTCTGAAATAGCGATCTCTGAATTCTGATCTGTGACTTCATCTACGACTGTTTTCTTCAAATACGCCTCTATTTCATTTTCTTCACCGAACTGCACATCCACAACAAGATTGTCCACGGGACCATGGCTCTTATAATAGGCAGTGCGAATCGCCTCGCGAAGTGATTCCACGATTACTTCCCGAGGAATGCCCTCGGAGAACTCAATCTCCTGCAATGCGGAAACTACGCTTGCACCGAGCTTCATCCTTATACCTCGCTAACAAGCCGAACCTCAATTAGGTCACGGCGTACAACAAAAAGTCTATCTTCATCACAATTTTCCAACGATTCGATCTCAAGTCGTTCACTATCGAACCCGGAAAGAATACCTACAATTGTGCGCTTAGAATCACCATCTCTGAACCTAACGCGAACCCGACGCCCGCGGAATCGCTCAAAATCCTGGTCGCGCTTAAGAATGCGGTCAAAACCTGGGCTTGACACTTCAATCTGCGTGTTGTCGCCAAATACACCGAGGGATGTCAGGAAGAGCTTGAGGGGAAGGGCTATTTTCTCGCAATCTTCAAGTTTTACCGGTGCAAGATCAATGCGATCTATGAATATTCTGTACAGTGTTCCTTGCGCGCCACGTCTGACCTGGAAATCAACCAGGTCATAGTCATGACGTATGAGGTGTGCCGATACCTCATCTTCCAGCTTCGCCGCATCTATGTACATTCTCATCCATCGCTGTACACTCTAAAGAAAAAAGCCACTTGTGTGGCTTTCTTCCACCAATATAAACGCGATTGCGCGAAGTCGGGGCAATATTCAATTGCCCTGACTCAATGATAATAACATTATTGTATTAAATGCACAAGCGAAGCACATCAACAGCGCAGGTTAATCGAGGAGCCTAGAAACGAAAATGATGCGGGAGCGATGCCGAGAAAAGAACTGCATTGGGATATTCAGGGCTATTCACTTCTAATCGCACAGGAGCCACTAATAATCCCGGAAACGAAACCTATGTGCAACAAATCACTGTCAAGTGAATTCTCTATGCCAGGGTTATTGAAGCCTAAGCATTCTCCGCAGAATCCGTAGGTTCATCAGATGCTTCGGATACCTCTGGTAAAACCTCAGATTCGTTCATCTCTGTGACAGGCGCGGAAGTCCCCGGCTCAGCTTCGATGCTCGACTCCACCGAGGGCGATATCTCAACTGTATCCCCCGTTGGACCATCAGCTTCGCTGGGTTCATCAACGGAATCCCCGATTCTTGCACGATTAAAGAGCTTAACAAGACGGCTGTATTTTCTTGACGCAGAATTTTTGTGAATGATTCCGCGCCCTGCAGTCTTGTATATGATCAGCTGTGCTTCCTTAAGAGCTTTCCTCGCGTCTTCGACAGGGATATCCGGGCTGAGAATGGATGCGCGAACCTTCTTGACGATATTCTTCATGCGGGTTTTATTCTGAATATTACGCAGGCGGTTGCGCCTGTTTACCTTAATATACTTCTTGGCACTGCTGGTATTAGCCACTCGAAAATCTCCTTAAATTGCGAGCTTGCAACAATTCACTCCGCATCCACACGCGGAAATACATCCGGCAGAGCGGGAACGAGCATTATAAACCAGGAACGCTCCTTGTCAAGCTTGAATGGTATATTTGGCCAATTGACGGGAGCAACCGTTCTTGTGCCTGCATCACGGTTTATAAAGCGCAGGCGGAATACTGTCTTTCAAATTGAAATCAACAGCCTGTTTTCCAAGGTGAGACAGGTATGATTCAGAAGAGCGCTCTTTCGAGCTGCCGCGTGCGTTTTCGATGCCTCGCCTGATCGAATCTATCTCCCTTCGCATTTCGGCGCGCTTCTCACCGATGGTGTTAATTGTCATCCTGGCCTTGGTTTCGTAATATCCTGCACTCTCTCTGTAAGCATTTGCGGCCAGGTATAGGTCCATCTGCATCGACCAAGCCCAGGGATCGTCATATTGCCGCGCACCTGCTTCGGAAAGCCGCGCCTGGCTTCTCAATCGTCTTGCCTCTTCAAAATTGTCAACCATGTTGTCTGCAAGGCTCGCAAGAGCGGAAAGCCGCGCACGTAGCTTTCCCAGAAGGCTGTCGCCGTCAAGAATCACATTGTCCGCCTCGGGATAGAAGGAAAACCGCTTATCAAGATAATCCTGGTCATACTCAGATACAACAGAACCCCATTCCTGCAGGCTCTCGCGGTAATCCTCAATCTCACCGTACGTTGAACCCTCGCCCACGGGTAAATCTGCTTCAACCTTCTGGGCGGCACGTAGAAGCTCGTCGAGCATTTCCAGCCGTTCCGTTACCTCGGCAAGACCAAGCCTACGGGATCGAGCGAATGAGTCATAGTCCAAAATGAAAAGCAGTGCCGCGATCACGAGACCTGCGATCCAGGTTCCATAAACAGCGCGGAGAAAGATTGAATCCGTCACGTGGAAATTGTACCAGACAAACAGCATCATTCTCCCGCATGAAAACAGGACACGCGGTGGCTTTCTTCTCCGGATATCGGTGGATACTCCTTTCGGCACAGATCGGTGACAAGGGGACAGCGGGGGGCAAACGGACAGCCATCCTCAAGCCCGATCAGATCTGGAGGCTGACCGGGTATCGGACGCAACTCCTTCTGCGTTCTATCAATTCTCGGCAAGCTATGAAGCAGGCCTTTGCTGTATGGATGAAGAGGATTATCGAAAAATGTTTCTACAGGGCACGATTCAACTATCCGTCCGGCGTACATAACATTCACGAAGCTGCAAGTCTGTGCAACCACGCCCAAATCGTGTGTAATCAGGAGAATGCTCGTTTTGAAATCATCCTGGAGCTTTGCAAGCAGCTCCAATATCTGTGCCTGTATCGTAACATCGAGAGCAGTTGTCGGCTCATCCGCAATGAGAAGTCTCGGGTTCAGCGCGAGTGCGATCGCAATCATCACGCGCTGACGCATCCCGCCTGACAGCTCGTGTGGATAGCTGCGCAACTTGGATCGCGGGTCTGGAAGGCCGACGGTTTCCAGAAGTTCCGCGGAACGCGCACGCGCGGCTGCTCCGGATGCGCGCGTGTGCCTGCGCACTACTTCGGCAATCTGCTCACCCACCGTAATCACGGGATTCAAGCTTGTGAGCGGATCCTGGAAGATCATCGCGATTTCCTTGCCCCTGATGCGCGAAAGTCCCGTCTGATTCATCCTGACAAGGTTAACCGCATTCCCTTCAGCGTCAAAATACCAAACTTCGCCAGCGACGATGCGCGCGCGCGATTCGCTCATAAGCCCCAGAACGCTCATCGCGGTTACGCTCTTGCCGCATCCGCTCTCGCCTACAAGCGCTACCATCTCTTCCTCGTAAAGCGTCAGATCGACGCCACGGACAGCTTCAAGCAGACCTTCCTCAAGAAAGAAGTGTGTTTCAAGTCCGCGTATTTCAAGCGTTTTTCGCCTGCCGTCATTCGCAATCGCTGATGGCGCAGTTTCGATGTCCGCTCCAGCGCCATTTGAATTTCTGTGTAAGCTGAGCCTCAATCCGCCCCCCATTCGTAATACTCGTGCATATGATGCGTGGGGCTGACACCGTGACCAATCCGCCTTGCAGCCCTCAATGCACCCGAAACGTATTTCTTCCCCTCACGAACGGCATCAAGAATATCGCGCCCGCGCGCGATATACGCGGTTATCGCGGATGAAAGTGTGCATCCCGTGCCATGCGTGTGCTTCGTTTCCACGCGCGGTGCTGAAATCCTATGCACAGTCTCGCCGTCGAAGAAGTAGTCCACTGCATCGTCACTTGAAAGGTGGCCGCCTTTGAGAAGTACCGCGCGCGCGCCTGTTTCCGCGAGCTTGCGCGCAGCATCCTCAGGGTCGCCCAAGTCATCCGGCTTCACGCCCAGAATCGCGCATGCCTCATGTGCATTCGGTGTAATTAGAAGAGCTCTCGGAAAAAGAACATCGATTAGTGTTTTCTTGGCCGAATCCTCGATAAGCAAACTGCCATGCTTCGAGACCATCACCGGATCGACAACAAGGTTTGCCATCTCATATTCTTCCATTTTTGCAGAAACAAGCTCTATAACCTCTTTGCTTCCAAGTGCGCCAGTCTTCGCAGCACCGACATGAAAATCGGTCATCACAGAGTCAATCTGCGCGCCGACAAGCTCAGGATCAAGGATGTCGATACGCGAAACACCGAGCGTATTCTGTGCCGTGACAAGGGTGACCGCGCATGTTCCAAAGACACGAAGCGCGGCGAATGTCCGCAGATCCGCCTGGATTCCGGCGCCGCCGCCCGAATCGCTTCCTGCAATGGTTAGCGCAACAGGAATATGTTCCTCATCAGTCATAAAAGCACCTGGAAGATAAGAAAGTGATTCTATCACCTGCAATCCACAGGTATTCTGCGCAGTGCAGCTTAAGCGCAAGAAAATGAGATGAGCAGTTCTTTTTGAAAAAGAAATAATTTGATCAGCTGGCACTTCAATAAGAGAACAAGTTATGTTAGCCTACCGCGCCCGACAAATTGCTATCGGCCGGGCGGTGATATTATGCGCAATCTGCTTGCTATCTTTTCGAGATCCCCTCTTGGTCCGCTCCATGAGATGATGGGAGAAATTGAGACACTGATGGGTATGGTCCCTGAAATGCTCAATGCGGTCAAGGCAGGTGATTTTTCGTCCACAAAGGAAACTGCCAAGAAGATAATGCAGCTCGAGCATGAAATTGACACACTGAAGAACGATATTCGAGATCATTTGCCTCACTCCGTTTTTCTCCCGCTCGATCGCAAGGATTTTCTCAGGATTCTTTCCAATATGGACGATATCGCCGACTGTATCGAAGATATCGCAATTCTCTTCACGCTTCGCACAATGACGATTCCAGAGGGCTTCGAGGATTCTCTCTTCGACGTTTGGCTGAGGGTGCAGGAGACGTTCGCGGAATGCAAGAAGATGATCTCCGGATTTGATGACCTGATTGCATCCGGCTTCAGCGGGCCTACGGCAAACGCGTTTCTTGAGATGATCGACAGCGTAAACCAGTTCGAGTGGGAAACCGACAAGCGTGTTTACAAGGCTTCGCAGGCGATTCTTGCACTCGAAGACAGCGAAAGCCCTGTCGCGATCATGATGTGGATGAAGATTCTCGACAAAATGGGTAATGTTGCCGATTCCTGTGAAAGTATGGCCAAGGGCATCAATATCACCATAACGAAATAGTCTTCCATTCCGCACTCAGGATCGCCAAATAACCGATGACGGAAACCATCATTCTCTCTGCTGTTGTGATTGTCGGGTTTTACATGGCCTGGAACATCGGCGCAAACGATGTTGCCAACGCCATGGGCACGTCGGTCGGCAGTAAAGCCATAACATTCACGCAGGCAGTTATCCTCGCAGGCATCTTCGAACTCCTGGGCGCGATCCTTGTGGGGGGCAACGTAACAAGAACTATATCCAAAGGCATCATTTCGCTCGATGCAACGAGTGATGTAAGCGTTTTCATAATCGGAATGCTCTCGGCACTTCTCGCATCCGCAATATGGTTGAATGTCGCATCTAGACTCGGATTGCCCGTATCCACGACACACAGCATCGTCGGTGCGGTTATGGGATTCGGTATAGTTGCATACGGATTTGGTGCCGTTAACTGGAACGTAGCGGTTGCCATTGTTCTAAGCTGGGTTATCAGCCCTCTGTTTGGCGGTATTCTCAGTTTCTTCCTATTCTGGTTTCTGCTCAGAAATGTTATCGCAACTGAGAATCCCGTTGAAGCCATCAAGAAGGTTGCCCCTTATCTCATTTTTGCTGTTGCCACCATTCTTTCGCTTTCGATGCTCTACAAGGGCTTGAAAAACCTTAATCTCAACCTCCCGTTCTTCGATGCAATCATCATTTCACTTACGATAGGCCTTCTTGCATTCGGACTAGGCAGGCAATCGCTAAAGCGAATCAAGAATAACAACGAAAGTTCATTTGCGGGACGGATGAAGGCCATGGAAAAGGTCTTCATAGTTCTTCAGGTTATTACGGCGTGTTATGTGGCCTTTGCGCATGGAGCGAACGATGTCGCAAATGCCGTCGGCCCGGTAGCTGCTGTCTATGAAGGAATAAAATCAGGACAGCTTTTGAAAGAAGTTCCTGTACCATTCTGGGTTCTCGTTATGGGCGGCATAGGAATCGTTGTTGGACTTGCAACCTACGGGCGACACGTAATCAAGATGGTCGGTGAAAATATTATGAACCTTCGTCCAAGCCGGGGCTTTGCTGCTGAATTCGGTTGCGCAACAACCGTACTCGTATGCAGCAAACTCGGACTGCCCGTAAGTACTACCCATACACTGATCGGCGCGTTGGTCGGCGTTGGGTTCGCCCGCGGTATGGGCGCACTAAACATGAAAAACGTCAAGATGATCGTAGTAAGCTGGCTCTGGACGATTCCGTTTACCGCTGTTCTGACGATAATCCTGTTTTTTATCGCGAAGGCTGCATTGCTTTAGAACAAAGCGCAGCTTCAAAAATTTCTGTTCGACCAGTTTATCTGCTGCCCAGTGTCACTTCAAACTCCATCTCCTCGCCATCGCGAATTACAACTGCAATAACGACGTCGCCCGCCTTGTAATCCTGCAGGGCATAAGTCAGGTCGTAAAGGTTCGTTATGTCCGCATCGCCGAGTTTGAACAGCAGATCGCCAGCCATCAGTCCAGCTTTGTCGGCCGGGCTTCCCTTTCTTACACCCGCAAACATCACGCCTTCGCTTCCGGAGTAACTGAAGTCGGGAACCGAGCCGAGATATGCCCTGATCCCGGTACCTGAATCCACCTGGCCGCCTGTTGCAACCTCCGGAAGCGTAGTTTTCTGGAATGTAAGCGCATCATCGCGCCTGTCAAGAACGACAACGATATCATTAACAATATCGAGAACCCTCGCCGCGTCTTCGCTGTTGATCTTGTCGGTCGTGTCGCTCGGACGATGGTAATCCATATGGACGCCGCTGAAGAAGTTCAGAACGGGAACTCCGACGTTATAGAAGCTCGTATAGTCGCTTCCGCCTACACCGTCATCGAACCGCTTCAAAGTCAGATCAGTCTGTTCGCCGATTTCGTCTATTACGCTCGGCCATTCTTCGGCTGTGCCGATGCCCTGGATCGTGATTACGTTGTTCTGCACACGCCCGATCATGTCCATATTGATCATCGCCATTGTCCTGTCGAGGGGGAACACCGGGTTCTTGACGTAATAAAGCGAGCCGAGAGTCCCAAGCTCTTCTGCGCTGAAATTCATAAAAACAAGCGTATGCCTGTTGCCGCCGGTTTCTGCAAAGTACTTCGCGAGTTCAAGCACACCCGCGGTTCCGCTCGCGTTATCGTCCGCGCCGTGATGAATCAGTTCATCGGGCGATAGAGCTTCGTACTCCTCCCTAGTGAGCATAGATCCAGTCTGTCCAAGACCGAGATGATCGTAATGAGCCCCGATGATAATGTACTGCTCGGTAAATTCACTCCCCGGCAGGATTGCGATTATGTTCTCCGTTCCTGTGTACTGCTTGATAAGGTCAATCTTGATACGAGCAAAAACAGCACTCATATCGACGGTGACGGGCGTCAAGTCTTCGTCCATCGTGCGCTGCATTTCCTCAAGATCGGCCCCTAAAACGCTCATCGCTTCGTTTATCACATCGCGCTTCACATGAACGATGGGTATGGCGCTTTCGCCGTATACATCGCCCTTGCCAAGCCGCATCAGTTCATCCTTACCGTCTGCGCGCTCGTCAAGCGGGCCGGTTACGAGAAGCATCCCAATTGCACCATGACGCTTGGCGTTGTACGTTTTGTACCTGAGATCGCTGTACGCAGAGGGGCGCTTGCCGTTGAAGTGCTCTTCGTCTTCGATCTGCGGCTCGTGACGAAAAACAATTACGATTTTCCCTTCAACATCGATCCCTGAGTAATCGTCATAGCCCTCGTCTTCCACGGCCGTTATTCCGTATCCCGCAAATATCAGCGAACCCTCAACCTCTGTATTGGGGCTGAAGAACACGGGTACGAAATCCTCGGCCATAGTAAGAGACTCCATCATCCCCTTCATTCCCCACATGAATTCGTTTCCATCACCCGGCTCAACGCCACTCGTGAACTCGAAGCTTTGCAGGTAACTGTCGCCATTGCCAGGGAGAATGCCGAGATCTTCGTACCACTGCACGATGTACTCTGCGGCGAGTTTCTGGCCGGGCTCACCGCTCATCCTTCCGCCGAGCTCGTCCGAAGCAAGGTACTCGATATGACCGAGATACTCAGATGCATCGAAGTTTTGCGTGGCATACGCGGAAAAACCGAAGGCAATAGCGACACAAACGAACACAACAACAAACGAACTGAAAGATCTCATTCCATTTACCTCACAAAAAAAACGGCCGAATAACGGCATGAAAACAACTTAAACATCTTGAATTGCTTCGCGGAAAATCACTCGAATGATATCCCAACGCTCAAACACTATATCAGTGAAATGCGTACGCGCGCGCGTCTCGCGACTATCCACTGCCGACGGCATGTACCGGATCGACGCCCTGCTCCACTTTGCTGTAGTCCAACTCGCTTCCGAGCATGCTGTGCGGGATCATGAAGATAACTAGCATAAGAAGCGACGCGAGAAGCGCTGCAAGCCGCCTTCTCGATTCGGGTAATCCCTTTGCAAAATGAATGAACCAGATTGCGATAATCCACCCGATAAGAGCAATGAGAGTTTTGTTATCTGTAAGATCCAAGCCGAGCGGGAATCCGGTCCAGAATGCACCGAATGAGTATTTCTGTACAAGCGGCCCGAAGATGAATCCGCCGGCGAAAAGCGTCGAAATCGTCCACCAGGATAGTACGCGCAAATACCCCATCGGCTTGATCACTTCGAGAAGCAATCTCATCGCAAGAAGCATCGAGGAGAACATCAAAAGGATGTGGGGGATCATCACCCAGAGAGGGACATCCCCGCGGAATCTGATCACTACCGAACGATTGTTGGCGGGCAACTGAATCTCGCCTTCCGCGCCGCGAAGCACAATGTAATACTCAAGCTTGCCTGCTGGAGGCTGATGTGGCAGCTTTGCCGTGAGCTTCTGCTGGTCATGCTCCATCCTGTCTTCAATAAACTCGTCGGCTGTTCTGAATCGCTTCCAGAATATCGAACCGCTTACATTGGGAGAGCATTTCATTTCTAGCCGGGCATCCTCGGATCCGGGCCAGGAGCGCAGAAGGCTGTACTTGATTGTTTCACCCGAGATTTCGACGCGGCCGTTGACCGGATGGGTGGGCCCTGTTGCGCGCTGGTAGACAACGCTTGCCAGCGTCAAGATCACCGCCAAAACCCATAGAGTGACGTTGAGCCACACGCGCGCCCTTTTTCTTGCTTCAAGGACGCCTTCATCAATCCTTCCGCCATTTCCACTTGCAGAACTCGTGGTTTCGTTATCCATAACGCTCACTTACATCAAAGAAAGTTAAAGCAATATTATACTTACCTGTGCCGGAATTATTGCATTCACATTCAGAAGCGCTATAATTCTTCGCTCATGTAGCGCCTGCTGAGATGATTGCGCGCGTTACGACCAATTTGTGCTGGACATATTCTGGAGTGCGGAAATGAACTTCTTTTGGCCATGGCTTGTTCTGATCGTCGGTGTATTCATCCTGTGGATCCTGGCGCAAAACACGGTTTCATCGGACCTGCGTCCGAGGATTACCGGCTGGATGATTATCATTGAGGTGCTTCTGATCGCCCTCTGGCAGCCCGGCTACAGGGCTTTTGACATCGACAGCCCTATCATCAAACTCGGCCTGGACCTTCAGGGAGGTGCCAACGTACTTCTTCAGGCTCACGCTGAGGGCAGAAGTCCCACAGATGATGAGATGAATGGCGTAATCGAGGTTATCAGAAACCGAGTTGACCCCCAAGGACTCAAGGAAATTGCACTGCAGCGGGTTGGTGAGGATCGCGTAAGCCTTCAGGTCCCAGGCGAAGATGATCCGGATACGCTCGCAAAACTCATCGGCGAAACTGCGCTCCTGGAGTTCATCGACACAGGACGCGACAGTTTTGAAAGGGGAACAGACTTATCGAAGGAAATAGAGTCTGGCGAGTATACCGTTATCCTGAAAGGCGATGATTTGAAAAGCGCTGAATTTGCGATCGCCCAGGGCAACCCGATCGTTCGCTTCGAATTCAAGCCAAGCGCTGGGAAAGTATTTGGCACATTCACGAGCGAGAACATCGGGCGTTTCCTCACGGTCACGCTAGATAAAACTGTCGTTACGAGTCCGACCATCAAAGGAGCGATCTGGGGAGGAAGCGGAATTATCGAAGGCGGTTTCACAATCGATAGTGCAGACCTTCTTGCAAGGCAGCTGAATGCCGGTCGTCTCCCCGTACCCGTAGAAATCATAGAGAACCGCGTTATCGGCCCGATTCTCGGCAAGGAATCCATAGACACAAGCATTCGCGCAGGCCTTATCGGATTCGTTATCATCCTTCTTTTTATGGCGATTTTCTATAAGCTTCCCGGGCTTTTAAGTTGTCTGGCGCTCGTTCTTTACGTTGTTCTAGTGCTCGGTTACCTGTCTCTGTTCGATGCCACGCTTACGCTTCCTGGAATCGCCGGATTTCTCCTTTCCATCGGTATGGCTGTCGACGCAAACATAATTATTTTCGAACGATTAAAGGAAGAACTTGCGTGGGGCAAAACCTTGTCTGCATCTGTAGAATCGGCTTTTGCGCGCGCGTGGGTAGCAATTTTCGACGCGAACCTGACAACGCTCATAGGTACGGCGGTCCTGTACTTCTACGGAAGCGGCCCAATAAAAGGATTCGCGGTAACGCTGTCCTTAGGTATCCTGCTTTCGTTCTTCAGCGCTGTGTTCGTTACACGCTTCTTCCTGACTCAGATTTCGGTCAAGCTGCGTAACACCTCGCTTTATGCATAGCTTGCACAAGAAGATCGGATTTTTTTCCTAGAGCACCTGTTTGGAGCGATGAAGTGATAAAGGTTATTGAGAGAGATCCTGAAAAGCTGAAGCCCATCGGCTTTATGAAACTGTCGGTGTTGTGGCTGGCGATTTCGCTTGTGGCGATTCTTGCAAGCGTGGGATTTATGGTCGCAAATGTAAACGACCCCGAGATCGGCGCCCCCGTCAAACTCGGCATTGACTATGCCGGCGGCACATTGATAAGCGGAACTACCGGAGTGAATGTTACTTCGCATGAAATAAAGGAAATTGTTGAAGAGTATTCCTCTGTCGAACCGGTTGTACAGGTTATCAAGCTTGGTGAATCAACCAGGAACATAGAGATTCGGACTCGTATCGAAGTTGACCCTACTGCGACACTCCCCGAACAGAACACGCAGAGAAGCGACAAGATCCATGATCTCAAAGCCGAGATCTCCGAGAAGTTCGGAGGATTCACCGAGAAAACGCAGGCGTATGTAGGCCCAACCGTGGGTGCTGAGTTGATTAACAAAGCAGCAATTGCGCTCATTATCGGGTCTATCCTGATGCTTATTTACATATTTATCCGCTTCGGGAACTTCATCTTTGCATTAGCTGCGGTAATAGCGCTTCTCCA
Organism: bacterium; assembly: GCA_021158185.1. GTDB lineage: Bacteria > 4484-113 > 4484-113 > JAGGVC01 > JAGGVC01 > JAGGVC01. Next base: position 28,885 of record JAGGVC010000003.1, read on the forward strand.
CGATGTAATAATTACGCTTGGCGGCGTTGCACTTCTTAAGATCGAGATAAATTCCGCTTTCATTGCTGTAATTCTGACAATCATCGGGTATTCAATCAACGACACGATTATCATTTTCGATCGGATACGCGAGAACATGAAGAAATACCCCGCGCTTGAATTCAGCAAGCTTGCCGATATTTCATTAACGCAAACACTCGTGCGCAGTGTCGGAACGGTATTAACTGTCATTTTTATGCTCCTCGCTCTTGTTTTCTTCGGCGGGTCAAGCATCCAGGATTTCGTCCGCTCCATGCTGATCGGAATGGTCAGCGGCGCCTACTCGTCCATTTTCATCGCGACACCGCTCATTCGCCTTTTCAGGCCGAAAGACAAAATACGTGTTGCAGCCACGGTGACAGAGGCGGAAAGAATTGGCGATATGGGCGAGGAAGTGAAGGAAGAAGCACCGATACCTGAAACTGAAGCTGCTTATGATGAGCCTTCCTTAGCTTCGGTTGGCGATAAACAAGCCCCTGCCGAAGAGGAGAAACGCTCTGAAAAAGCTGCGAGAGACGGCGCAGACAGGCGCGCAAGGAAGCGCGTTACCAAGAAGAAAGGTAAAGCTAGACGCAGGTAAATCGTGACTCGATTCAAAGTACCGCACATTTCGGATAACCAGGCGGTGCTTTTGTCCACACAACATTCGCTTCCGCGAATTCTTGGTGAATACCTTATCGCTCGCGGTATTCACGAACGTGAAGATATCGCCAAGTTTCTCGATCCACCACGCACCGATCTCGATATAGCCTCAAAACTGCCTTTACTCAGCGATGTAGCTCGGAAAATACTCGAAGTGGCCGATGAAGGAGGGAGCGTCCTCGTATACGGCGATTACGATGCTGACGGGATTTCCGCAGCATCCCTATTACACGATGTGCTGCGCACCCTCAGAATACCATCGAACGTTTATCTGCCCAGCCGCTTCGGTGAAGGTTACGGTGTTTCCTCTCGCGTTCTCGAAAACGCAAAGGAGCAGGGCTACAGCCTTGTCGTCACCGTGGATTGCGGCATAGGTTCGGTGGACGAAGTACGTCGCGCAAAGGAAATCGGACTCGACATAGTCATTACGGACCACCATCCCCCATCTGATATTCTGCCTGATACGACGATTGTTAACCCGCTCACCGAAGATGCATGGACGTCTGAAAACGACTACAACCTGTGTGGGGCTACGGTCGCGTTCGGTCTTGCACAGGAACTTCTAAGGCTTCGCGGCAAAGATCCGGAGGCAGCGTCTGACAGGTATCTCGAAATCATCGCGCTTGCCACAATTGCTGATGTTATGAAACTCGTGGGTGTTAATCGCTCACTTGTCTACCACGGCCTCGATCAAATGTGGGATACGACTCGAATCGGATTGAAAGCGTTGATATCCGAGATGAGAATCGAATCGGGAGTCAGGCCGACCGTCGAACAGATGAGCTTCGGCGTTATTCCGGCTCTTAACGCCTGCGGCAGAATGCACAGCCCCAACATCGCTCTCAAGCTCTTCTCGGCAACAAATCCCGAAGAAGCAAGGAGGCTAGCGAGGGAAATCAAGCATTTGAATATAATGCGAAGGGGGGTTCAGGACAAGGTTTTCGAAGAGGCGGCACGCGCCGCAGCAGAGCTTAAAGATGCACCGGCACTCGTCCTCTATGCCGAGGAATGGCATCTCGGAGTTCTTGGCATCGTCGCCGCAAAAATTTCAGAACTCTTCGGGAAACCCGCTGTTATCCTCAGCTCGGCTCACGGAAGCGAAGGAACAATTCACGGAAGTGCGAGAAGCGCTGAGAACATTGACATTAGCAAATGCCTTGAAGCTTCAAGCGAGCACCTGGAGAAATTCGGCGGGCATCCGGCCGCTGCTGGTATCGTCCTTTCCAAAGACAAGCTGAGCGAGTTCATACCTGCATTCCTGAACGCGGTTTCCAACTACAAATCTCCAGATACTGAGGTAGAAAGCTACGATGCCGATGCATTGGTCTCTCTCCGCGAGCTTGCAGACCTGAGCATCGACCAACTATCGAGGCTGGAGCCATTCGGCGAAGGAAATCGCGCCCCGCGGTTTTCTGTTGCGCAATGCTCTTTTGATAATATACGTACTGTCGGACGTGATTCAACAACCCTTATTGCAAAGTTATCCGACGAAAGCGTAAGCGTTCGGATCGTGGGCTTCAGAATGAGCCATCTCGCCAGAAGGCTTAGCCCGGAATCGCGCTACAATGTGCTTCTCTCTGTGAAGCCCGATGTTTTCAAGGGGAAAAGAACTGTGCGGTATGAGCTTATCGATATTGAGGAATGACCGGAGGTACTAACCGGATGAGCAATTCGGGAGTAGAAAAGCTTAAGGCAGCAATCCGCGATGTGCCGGATTTTCCGAAGCAAGGCATCATTTTCAGGGACATCACGCCTATTCTCTCGGATCCGTTGCTGCTTAACACGGCGATCGAAGTGCTGGTTGAACCGTATCGAAATGTGAAGGTGGACAAGATTATCGGCATCGAAAGCCGCGGGTTCATTTTCGCTCCGCCAATTGCGATGCGGCTTGGCGCGGGCTTCGTACCCATACGCAAAATGGGCAAGTTACCTGCGGAAACGATCCATCACAGTTACGACCTGGAATACGGCTCGGCAACAATGGAAATGCACAAAGACGCGGTAAGTCCGGGTGAGCGCGTGATTCTCATTGACGATCTGATTGCCACAGGCGGATCGGCTGCAGCCGCTATCGAGATGATCAGGAAGCTTGGGGGAGAAGTGATTGGCGCTAGTTTCCTTGTCGAACTTCATTTCCTCAACGGTCGCGCAAAACTCCCGGATATTCCAGTGCATACCCATATCGTATACTAGCTTTGATGGAGAACGCACGCGCGCGCGCGCTTTTCGACGCAAATCGCGTACATTCACTACTTCGAACAAATACTTGTTAGAACTGACAGGTGGTTTTTTTTTGAGCGAAAAGAGAAACACTTGGGAAGGCGTGATCGGGCTTGAGCTTCACGCTCAGCTAAGGACGCGCACGAAGCAGTTCTGCCGCTGCGAAGTCCGGTTTACGAACGCTCCCGAAGAGGCGAACAAATTCGTCTGCCCGATATGCCTTGGGCATCCTGGTGTTCTTCCAGTCCTCAACAGGGCGAGCGTCGAGCTTTCGCTAAGGCTTGCCAGTGTTGCGGGTTCCTCAATTTCAAGGCGAAACATCTTCGCGCGCAAAAACTATTTCTATCCTGACCTTCCGAAGGGATTTCAGATTAGCCAGTACGAAGTCCCGCTTGCCGAAGGCGGCTTCCTTCCATACTTTTTCACAAGCGAACCCGGCGGCGAAGCGGAAGTGCGCGAGGCGCGATTCGTGAGAATGCACCTTGAGGAAGACACGGGTAAGAATTATCACCTGCCGGACGGCACATCGATCGTGGATTTCAACCGATGTGGAGTTCCACTGCTTGAAATCGTTACACAACCCGATTTTCATTCCGCGGACGAAGCGGTGGCTTACCTCGAAGAGATGCGGCTCACGATGATCTATCTCGGTGTATCTGACGCAAATATGGAGCTGGGGCAGATGCGCTGCGAACCCAATGTAAGCGTGCGCCCGGTCGGAGCGAATGAACTCCGCCCAAAGACCGAAATCAAAAATCTCAACTCGTTTGCCACTCTCCGCAAGGCTGTTCATTACGAAATCAAAAGACAGATTGCGGTCTGGGAATCCGGTGGAGAAGTCCTTCCGCAGACGATGAGATGGGACGACGCGGCGACAGGATTTGACGGAAGGAGAGGTGCTGCGGTTGCAATGCGAACGAAGGAAACCGCCGATGATTACAGGTATTTCGATGAGCCCGACCTGCCGCCTCTCGTTATAACTGATGAGATGATCGAGCGCGCTTCAGGATTCGCCGATAAAACAGCATTCAATGTGCGCGCTAGGCTGATTGAAAAGGATGGATTATCGGAATACGATGCGAAAAACATCGCGACTATTCCCGATAACCTTCGCTGGTACGATGCCTTGCTCCCTGAAATCGGAGATGCGAAATTGACGGCCAACTGGATCCTGGGCGAAATCAGCAGATGGCGCGCCGAACGCGGAGACAAGTTCCTGGCGGAATTCAAAACTGCTGCACAGGTAATCCTTGCACTCAAGGAGCGCAGAATCACGAATCCGCAGGCAAAAGAAATCTTCGGGAAAGTCGCGGTAACAGGTGAAAACCCGGAGCAACTGATAACCGAACTGGCAAATGCATCGGATGCCGCAACTTCCGACCTCGACGCCATCCTCGAAGAAGTTATCAAAGAGAATCCTGCGCCTGCGGCGGACTACAAGAAAGGTAAAAAGGCGGCTGTAATGGCGCTTGTCGGACAGGTTATGAAGAAAACCCGCGGAGCTGCAAACGCCCAGGAAGCGAAAAAGCTTCTTGAAGAAATGCTCGACGAATAATCAACGCGCCCAGAGATGGAACGGCGTTTTGGTCGAGCTTGCACAAGCCAAGTAAACGGCATTTCCCTGAATCTTCACAGAGCAATCTTTGGAAAAACTCGAAATGCTGCATAAGGAAAAATCCCGGACTTGCAAACATCGTGTTTTCGGGTATAATATATGCGGCGGTGCTAGAAGCTTAGCCTGGCGTAATTTGTGTATTTATTTTCCTTCATCGTCAGGTCAGTGTTCAGGAGGCCCGAACGGGGAGGGTTGAGTATCTGATGCACCGCCGTTTTTTTCGCAAAAATTCACTTAAGAATCCAATATAAACCATTTCCTCAAAGCAGCTTTTTCTGCACCTATTTTTCCTTAACGCTTATAATCGTGTGTCTTGACCAACGGAAACGAAAACAACATTCCTTCATCTGAAAGCACCAATGCAGAAAATGGCGCACCTCTCGATGCATTGTCTGCCGAAATCCACACAGCCCCGGATGAAAAGGAAACCGCAGCACCAGGTGGGAAAGCCGCGCAGGACATCACAAAGGGGCCGATTCTTCCCTGGGTGATCAGACTTGCACTTCCGACTATGGGTGCGATAGCGTTCCACGCAAGCTACAGCATCGTGGACACGATCTGGGTCGGTCGCTACATCGGAAAAGAAGGCATCAGTGCGATTTCGATCTGGTTTTACATGTTCATGGTCTTCGTGTTCTTCAACCAGCTTATCGGCATCGGCAGCGTTGCGCTCATCTCGCAAAGCTACGGTGCAAAGAAGTTCGAGCAGACGAAGATAGTAATCGGCCAGACGTTTATGTTCAAATTCTATATGGCCGTTCTCGTCGCCGTGCTCGGCTGGCTGTTTGCCGGTGATGTCTATCGAGGATTCATCGCTGATGCTGAAGTGCAACGACTTGGAATCGCATACAGCCTTATTCTCTTCACTGCGCTTCCTGTCTACTTCAGCGGATTTACTCTGAATACGGCCTTCCGAGGCATCGGGGATATGAAGTACCCGCTCTATATAGCAGGTGCCTCGACGATACTCAACATAATTCTCGACCCGATCCTCATCGTCGGAATCAACTCAAGCCTGCATCCGGCAATCCCCGACTTAACCCGCGGTTTCGGAATCGTTGGAGCTGCTGCTGCAACCGTAATTGCCCAGACCTTCACATTCATGTTCAGCACGTTCATCTTCTTCAGTGGGCGAACCTTCATCAAGATGGAGCTTAAATACCTCGGGCTTCCGATCTGGCACTGGATAAAAAGGATTGTACAAATCGGAACACCTACAGCCATTGGCGAAGGTGTCCGCAACATTGCAATGCTGATCATCGGGAAATGGGTGGCTCTTTTCGGCACGGCAATTTTCGCGGCTCAGGGGATTATGGGGCAGTTCTTTATGCTCGTCTGGATTCCTCTCGGCGGAATCGGTCAGGCGGTTGTCACGCTCGTGGGCCAGAATCTCGGGGCAAGGAAACCGTGGCGCGGCGAAGAAAGCGTATGGAAATCAGTATGGGTAGCGCTTGCAATCATCATTCCGATTGTAATACTCGGGGAATTCCACGCACCCGGGCTAATCCAGGTGTTCAATACTGAACCCGATGTAATCTATGCAGGTACGAAAATTCTTCGTGTAATTCTGATCGTATTCATCCCGCTGGCTGTTTCCGGGATTGTCGGCAGCGCTTTCTGGGGCTCAGGCGATACTACATACCCGATGATCGTCGGAGTAGTGAACGTATGGCTTGTGCAACTCCCGCTCATCTGGGTCGCAATGAAGCTCGCGCTGCATCCGGTCGTGCGACTGTCGGTTGTCGCGGGCGGGCACGAACCAATTTACTACGCATGGTGGGTAATTGTTTTTAGCGAGGTACTGGCAGCTGCAGCATTGGTATGGCTGTTCAAACTTGGTCTATGGAAAAAAGCCAAGATATGAC
>JAGGVC010000001.1 GCA_021158185.1 bacterium
GGCTGCAGGCCATACGCTCATCAACGTCGGCGCGCTCGGCACTGCGATCGATGCGGAAAACGTCAGTATGATCGCCGATGCAGTGAAGGCTGACTTCGTTGTTACAGGAGACGCAACGCTGAATAACGGCTCAATTTCTATCCAAGCCGTAATGCTTGACGGACAGGGAAATTTGGTTGGCAGCCCCGGTGCTTCCGGAAATATTGAGGAGCTTCCCGCTCTGATATCGAGGCTTGCGTTTGATATTCTGATGATCGGCAATATTGCATTGACCGACAAGGAGCGGGATTATCTGAACTATGCTGAGCCGTACGGCACCGAAGCTTGGTTCAGTTGCCATTACGGGCTGAGTATCGTTACGCTGATGCTGTCTGGATTCGAAGTTGACAAACGCGATGTCAAATCCGCCCGAAACTCACTTGAAAAAGCGCTTAACCTCGCTCCGGGCTACGTTCGTGCAAGGGAAGCGCTCGGCATAATCGAGTATCTAGAAGGAAAACTCCAGGATGCAAGAAGCACGTTTCGCGAGCTTGCAACGCGCACACCCGATTATGCTCCGGCAAGGTTTTACCTCGGCGTTATCGAATATAACGACGGGCGTTATGCAGAAGCCAAAAAAGAGCTCACGCTTGCATCCGACCTTAACAAGTTCGATCCGCTTGCACTGCTTTACCTCGGAAGAACGTATCTGGCAGCAGGCCAACCCGCGATGGCCGAACAGGTGATAAGGCAGTCACTGGCAATCGATCCGGGGAATCCTGATGTCTACTTCGCGCTTGGTCTTGCATTGATGAAACTTGAGCGATACAACGAATCGGGTGACGTTTTTGCCGAGGTTGTAATGAGGAATCCATCCCTTGCCGAGGCACATTACAACCTTGCTATATCATTTTATCAGCAGGGCGAATTTGAACTTGCAATAAAGCATTTCCGGCACTACATCGAACTCACGCCGGATGACGAGGGCGGCGACCATCGGGATGTTGAAGGCTTCATCGAGCAGATCGCTGAAATGATGGCTGAATAAGAGCATCATACTGCAATTTACCTTTATTCTGCGGAAAAATGCTCCTGATGCCTGCCTGGAGCATGCAAAGAAATCCTGATTCCGTTATACTCTCAACGATTTGGTGGGGATCTTCGTATGGGGAGATGAAGCTATGGAATCGTCATTGAGTGCAGAGAGGAAAAGCACAAAATACAGAATCGGGGATGTTCTTCTCAACTATTACGCGATTAACGAAGACCAGCTTCGAGAAGCATTAAAGCTACAGGCAGTCGAGCACAAGAAACTGGGGCAGATTCTTGTCGAACTAGGTTATTGTTCTGCGGAACAGGTTCAACGGGCAGCATCCCTCCTTCTCGGCATAGTCTATTATGATGTTCGTTCCATGACGTTTTCAGAAGAGCAGTTCGACCTCCTCCCTCCAGACGTCATTCGAGAATATAAAGTGATCCCTCTTGATACTCAAGGCGATCGCATATATGCAATCATGGAAGACCCGCTCGATACTGCAACTATTTTGGAGATCGAAAGACTGGCTGGGCTCACACTCTATCCCTGCATCGGGGTGGGAGAAGAAATTGAGAAAAAAATCGCCGAGTTTTACGATGCAACCGACACAGCCTCCTCTCGACATTAGGCTGATGCGCAAAGCCTGACGTAAAAGACGCATCACAAAGTCCGGGACTTCAAGCGCACATTCAGATTAATGCTCTATAATTCCACTGTGCGCCCTGCCGAAGTTCACAGCATAGTCAGTGCTTTGCTTTCGGAATGCTCCGATGTGAAGTACGCCCGGTACGAAACCGACCGGGTGATCGAGCACATTTACGGGATGCCTGTCAGCAGCTTCTGGGCACTTCAGGATGTTGCATTCGCCGAGGAGCAAATGTCCAGTCTTAATCAAATCGTATCAGCGAGAAAGCTCGGCAAGCCTCTTGCGTACATCCTCGGATACGCGTATTTCGGCGGGATCAGAATTCACGTTAATCCAAGCGTTCTCATCCCGCGTCAGGAGACTGAAGGACTATTGCTAATCGGCAAAGAACTCCTCAAGGAGTATGACGGCGATGAGATTCGCATCCTCGACTTTGGTACGGGAAGCGGGTGCATCGCTATATGCCTTTCGCTCGAATTCCCGTTTTCGATCGTATGGGCGTCCGATGTATCCCCACGTGCAATCGCCACTGCGGATGAAAACGTCAAGCACTTCAGGCTTGGAATGCGTGTCATCACGCTTCACTACAACGGACTTGAAGGAATCATCGGTCCCATTAACCTTGACCTGCTGATCAGCAATCCGCCGTATATCGCTGAAGACGACGGCAGACTCGATGAATGCGTAAGGCTGTACGAACCGAGGGAGGCGCTTATTGCATCCGGCAGCGGGCTTCATTACTTCCGGCACATTTCGAGGTGGGGGCCAAAGCTGCTCAAGCCCGACGGACACATAGCTGTTGAAGTCGGCGAAGGCCAGGCGGATGAGGTGCGTCAGATTTTTTATGCGGGGGGCGCAGCCGATGTCTCAATACGAAAAGACCTTGCGGGAATTGACCGGTACATCACTGCCCGATACGATTAGTATCTGTTACCAGGAGCTTTGCGAAGTGTGTGAAAACAGGATAATCGCCACTGCGGATAACCCGGATGGAGCATCGCACGGCATTGCGGATGTGCTGATTTCCGGGGGCGTTGCGCTTGCGACGACCGATACCGTGTGCGGGCTAATTGCCAGTTCGCATGAAGGTGTTTCGCGCATTGTCTCGCTGAAGCAACGGCCGCCGACAATGCCGGTAGCCCTTCTTGTTGCACAAGACCATCCCGTAATCAAGTGGCTGATCGCTGAATCCCTGCTTGAAGGTTGGATGCGCGAACTCATACCCGGGCCGCTCACCGTGGTTCTTCCAAAGGACATTGTTGAGCCGATGCTGCCGGACGATGTAATTCATCTCGGCTATCAAAACTACGGACTGCGCTCGCCATATTATCCGCCGCTTTGGTCGGTATTTGAAAAAACAGGGGGGGTGCTGCATGCAACGAGTGCCAATTTACACTGGCAAAAGTCTCCCGATTCTATCGCGACGGTCGCAAGAGAGATTGCATCTGGAGTCGACGTTATCCTCGATGGTGGAAACTGTCCATACGGACTGCACAGCACGGTAGCGGTTCTGGGTTCTGATGGATGGCAGGTTTCAAGGAAGATCGATAGGCTGCCACAGCTCGATGTGATATGGGAACCCGAAGCTCGTGATTCCAGGGATGAAGCTGGAATTCCTGCGGATGAAACGCCCTCTAAATCCGATACTAATGAGAGAATTTTCTGGCCTGAACCACCGCTTGGAAAATTGAAAAAGGCAAAAAAAATTACGTACAGGAATACTTCAAACCTTACATCCAGTCAGCGCGATATGCTTTCCGCTCTTGCCGCATGGAGCAGAGTTGATATCCCGTAATCGGTCAGCCGATATGCTCTGCTATCAGGATTTCAAGGCTTATGCAGCTTGAGCTTAGCCAATTA
>JAGGVC010000083.1 GCA_021158185.1 bacterium
CAGCCGTGTTCAGGATACACGCAACTTATATTATTGTGCTTTACGTCGCCTGCGAGCTCATCGCGAACGTCACAGCGACAAAGATAACGATTGCCGGGCCGTTTACGGTGCCGGCGGCGATCTACATCTTCGCACTCACGTTTACGCTCATCGACCTGATCAACGAAGGGCTAGGGAAGCGTGCGGCCAGGCGGGTTGTGTACGCGGCGCTCGCGGCGAACCTGCTTCTTGCACTCTACTCGATTATCGCAGTCAGGCTGCCTTCGCCCGAATGGTTCGAGGGCGCGGCGGGGTTCGCCGAGGTGTTTGAAAAGACGCCCCGCATCGTGATAGCAAGCCTTACAGCGTTCCTCGTTTCAGGACTCCTCGATGTGGAGCTTTTCGCGGCGCTCCGTGCAAGGCTCAATCCCGGATGGCGGGTCGTAGTGAGCAACGCGGCAAGTACATTGATCGACAGCATTATTTTCATATCCATCGCATTCTGGAGATTCTTCCAGCCTGAAGACGTCATTGCGATGATCGGAATGCTCATCCTCGGGCAGTATGTAATCAAGCTCATCGTGACCGCAGCAAGCGTGCCATTGATCTATCTCGTGCGAACGTACATCGCAGTGGATGCGGGAGATGCAAAGCAGGAAGCCGCCTGAGCTTAGGATTCATCGGGTCTGACGCCGCGTTCCACCGTGCACACCTGATGGATTCCACCCCGCACTTCGTATTCCAGCTCGATTTTCACCCATTTCGGCTTGACGCATTCGAAGAAGTCATCGAGTATCCGGTTGATCGCATCTTCCTGATAGATTCCGACATTCCTGAAGCTTATAATGTAATACTTCATCGATTTAAGCTCGATAATCTTCCGGTCAGGGTAGTACTGGATTCTAAGTGTTCCGAAGTCGGGCAACCCGCTCCACGGGCAAACGCAGTTGAACTCGCTCGTATCGAACACGATCTCCGTGTCCTGCGGCTGATGCTCGTAGGGCAGCGTCTCGAGCACCGCCGTATCTATAGCATCCACGCCCTGAACATCGAACCGCCTGTCCTCATATTTGTCTTCGCCCATAAGGCCTGATTATACATCAGCGATGGCAAGCTATGGCTTTGTAGGATTTAGTGCTGCGGCATTATCAGCTGCTCTCCAAAAGCGTACCGTAAAACCCAAAGACGCTGGGATATGTAGAATCCTAGACTTGTTGGGCTATACGTTGCAGTAAATCAACTGCCGCTCCCGGAAAGACAGCCGGACGACGCTGGTGATTTATTTCACAAAAGTGTCCGAAGCATAAAATATTGATTTGTATGTTCTTTGTATCATATAATTGCTGTGTCTCATTCAAAGGAGCTGCTTATGAAGGAGCGTTCGATTTGGTCAATTGCTGTGATGGTTGCAGCCACATTATGCGCTGTTGTCATCTCTGCGGCGTGTGGAAACGCAGGCGTACACAATCCTTCTGGAACGTCTGCGCCCGCGGCTGCGAATGATTCCGGTGCTTCGTCAGTCGCTATCGGATCTGTTCTGGCTGAGGTTAGCGGATACAATGTGCCTGAAGGCGTCGATGAGGACGTATTCGAGGCGCTGCGTTCCGAGCTTATCAATGGCCTTGCTGAAAGTGGCCAGGATCGTATTCCTGCCGGTGCGCCTACAGGCGATGCAGGTGCGGTTACCGACCTGACATACGATCATGCTACGGGGAATCTGGTCTGGTCATATAAGAATACCGGCGATTACGACTTATCGGGAGATGTCGGTATTCCTGATATTACACCGATTGCACAGAACTACATGGCAATGGCTCCCGAGGGTAGTTACGAAGCCTGGATAGACGGTGACGCTAGCGGTGAGGTTGGTATAAGCGACATTACACCGATTGCTAACGGTTATCTGAATGCAGTTAGCGAGTATGCGATCCTGACTTCGAGCACGGAAGGTGGAACATTCACAGAAATCGGCAGGGCGAATTTCGAGGAGGCAAAGGCTGCTCTCCCGCCGGATGCTGAGTTTCCCATCGTTTTTGAAGTGGCTCTTCCGGTCGGGGCAGAAGCGTTCATCGCAGTTCAACCTGTCGATGGCTCCGAGAATCCCGGCGAGATGAGCGCTGCAATGGACTGGGAGCATGCTGGACTTATTTCGTGTATAGACTGCCATACGGACAAGGAAATGCTGATTGCGACAGCCGAGCCTGAGGAGCCGAACGGTGGCGAAGGCGGTGAGGGCTGAGGAGGCGAAGTGCCTCCGTTGGAGGTGTGGGAAAAATACCAGATTAAGGATGATTTTCTCGATGATGCAAAGCACTCCGCCCAGGGCTGTACAGGCTGTCATTCCGGTGTGGAACTCGCAGCGGATAAACCTGCCGCGCACGAGGGGCTTGTGCGCGATCCTATCGAAGACCGGGGTAATGAGCTTTGCGGAGGCTGCCACAGCGCAATCTTCAACGATTACGAGACAAGCATCCACTATACTCAGGCAGGATACGGCGATATGCTGCTTCAAAGATCGGGTGCTGCCGAATTGACAGCGGATATGGAGCTTGCTCTGTCCGAGAATTGCACGAAGTGTCACACGACATGCGGGCAGTGCCATATTTCAAGGCCATTTGCTCTCGAAGGCGGATTCATATCGGGAGGCGGGCACATTTTCAGGCCGCCATCACAGACGAACAACTGCACAGCATGCCACGGCAGCAGGATCAGTGAGGAGTTCAAGGGTTCGCGCGAGGGCTACGATCCTGATACGCACTACCTCAGCGGTATGACCTGCTTCGGGTGTCACAGCGCATCCGAGATTCACGGTGACGGTACGCAGTATACGCACAGGTACGACGTTGCTGAGCTTAATACGTGCGCATCTTCCGGCTGCCACGATAGCCTTGAGTCCAACATGTATCACGACAACCATGTAGGCTTGGTTCAGTGTCAAGTCTGCCATTCGCAGGATTACAAAGTGTGCTACGAGTGTCACGCGGGCGACGGTTTGCAGTTCCCGTCACGCATAGACTTCCGCATCGGGCTCAATCCTAAGAAGAGCGCCGAGCGTCCCGAGAACTACGTCCTTCTCCGTCACATACCGATTCATCCCGATACGTATACAAACTACGACGTAACGCTCGATAACTTCGATTCGATGCCGACATGGAAGTACGCATCTCCGCACAACATAAGGCTGAACACACCAAGGACAGCATCCTGCGCAGTGTGCCACAGCGATACACTTGAGAATCCAAGCGTATTTCTTACAGAAGATTACATTCAGAGCCTTATCACGGAGGGCGTGATGGTGTCTGAAGAGCTTGCAGCAAATGCAGATGTTGTTGTTCCTGAAATTCCGGGGATGGGAGGCTAGCAAACGAATTCGTGCTTTTTTGTTAGTCTCTAACTAGTGGCTGGATGCGTTGACTATTACCAGTTTTTCCGTTTGCGCGGTAAACTACCTGATTGGTTATTGTGAACTGATCTATCAAGCCTACTTGTCGGGTTTGAAATATTGGAGGAGTGATGATGAGAAAACAAGTTTTGTTTGTTCTGGGGTTATTAATTTTGACTGTATTTATGCTTGCAGCCTGCAACGGCTCAACGAGCCTGACCCGTGCGGGTACGCCTTGGGATGCAGGTGATATATCAGTCGGTGGTGATACAACTCCGCCCGATGTCAGTGCGGGAGTTACTGCAGATGTAGAGAATCCTGCATCTGGTGAGGATGTTACATTCAGCATCGCCGCAACTGACGACAGCGACGGAAACCTGACCTATGCATGGGATGACGGCGGCGCCGGGGGGACATTCACAGGCGAGGGTTCGGAAGTGACCTGGAGCTGTGATACGGATGGAACCTACACGATCACCGTGACGGTGACCGATGGCTCTGGGAATTCATCCAGTGCAACGTTTGAAGTGACTGTTGGCGAAGTCGTCGAAGATACAACACCGCCTGATCTTGGTGGCGGAATTACCGCCGATTCGACTACGGTTGTACCGGGAGACCCCGTAGCGCTCAGCGTTACCGCAACCGACGACAGCGGTGGAGACCTGACCTATGCGTGGGATGACGGCGGTGCAGGCGGAACGTTCACGGGCGAAGGAGCGGCAGTAACATGGAGTTGTGATACGCTTGGCGTGTACACGATCACAGTTACCGTTACCGATCCGTCCGATAATTCTACTGACGCTACTATCGAGATTACGGTCGAAGAAGCACTAAGTCAGTTTGAGGCTGTTAGGGCTGCCCTCGAAGCTTATCTTACGGATGCAACCCCGGTAATCAAGGCGGATGCGCTGTTCGATCGTATCAATGACGGCGATCCAGCGACGACGCCATTCGTATTGAGTGTGCGCGCCGCGGAAGCTTTCGATATCGGTCATATCCCCGGCGCGGTAAATATTCCGTGGAAGACCGTGGCGAACACCGACAGCATCGCACAGCTTTCAATGGACGATGAGATCGTGGCATATTGCTATACCGGTCATACAGGACAGGTTGCCACTACAATTCTGGGCGCTCTCGGCTACGATGTTCTCAACCTGAAGTACGGAATGACATCGTGGACGCAGAATCCGACAGTAAGGATTGCCAATGCGTTCAGGGATGGAATCGATTCAAACGATTTCCCGGTAGAGACAACCGAGAATACTTTGCCAGCGGATAACGAGTTTCCGGTGCTCGATGTATCGGTTTCGACCGATCCCGAAGAGATCACTCGTGCGGCTGCCGAGGCGTACCTCACGAGCGACGGCATGAAGCCGACGATCTCCGCGCAGACCTTGTTCGATCTGATTAACGATGGCGATCCTGCGAATGATCCCGTGATCGTGAGCGTACGCGGAGCGGATCATTATGCACTCGGCCATATTCCAGGCGCGATCAATATCCCCTGGACAACCATTGCTGATTGTGACAACCTTTCAAAGCTGCCGACTGATCGTCAGATCGTGGTTTACTGCTACACCGGTCACACCGGCCAGGCGGCCAGCACTGCACTCAATATGCTGGGCTACGACGCAGTCAATATGAAGTTCGGCATGATGGCATGGACGGAGGACGCGACCGTTCGCGTGGCTTCGCCCTTCACAGAAGGCGTAGATTCACACGATTACCCGTTCGATGGTGTTGCTGAGCAATTCGAGACCGTGAGGCAGGCGCTTGATGACTACTTCGACAGCGAAATCCCGCCGGTCATTACAGCCAATGCGGTGTTCGATGCTCTGAACGATGGTGATCCCGCAACGGATCCATTTGTAGTAAGCGTGCGTGGGACTTCGGACTACGAAATCGGGCATGTTCCCAGCGCCATAAATATTCCCTGGAAAGAACTGGCTGATCCAGTGAATCTGGCTCTTCTTCCCACCGACCAGTCTATCGTGACTTACTGCTACACAGGTCACACCGGTCAAATTGCGAACACTATCCTCAGTGTGCTTGGATTTGACAGCGCGAATATGAAATACGGCATTATGTCCTGGACACAGGATGCGGCAGTCCGCGTCGCTACTCCGTTCAGGGACGGCATTGATTCGAACGATTTCGCAGTGGAGACAACGGAAAATACACTTCCGGCGACCAATGCATTTCCACTCCTCGACGTTTCGGAATCATCCGTCGCGGATGAAATCGCCCTTGCGTCTGCAGAGGCGTACCTTACGAGGGATGGAATGGCGCCTACGATTTCTGCAGCAGGTCTGTTCGATCTTCTTAACGATGGCGACCCAGCGAATGATCCTCTCGTAGTAAGTGTTCGCTCCGCTGACCACTACGCACTTGGCCATATTCCAGGTGCTGTCAATATCCCCTGGCGTTCGATTGCTAAGCCAGAGAATCTGATGATGCTCCCGACCGACCGTCAGATCGTCGTTTATTGCTACACCGGTCACACCGGCCAGGCGACCTGCACAGCGCTCAACCTGCTCGGCTACGATGCAGTCAATATGAAGTTCGGGATGATGGCGTGGACAGAGGATGCCGCTGTCCGCGTGGCCTCGCCGTTCACCGAGGGCGTCGATTCAAACAATTACCCCTTTAATGTTGGACCCACTCCGTAGTATTGCTTAATGGCCTTTGGGCTGTTGATTAACAATTTCCTCCGGTCGCGGTTGAGGACGATTTGTCCTTGATATCGCGGCCGGAGTTTTTTTTGATTTCCTCTCTGACAAAAAACCGCTTAAGGCCGCGCGCCAGATAGCGGCTCTCCAAATTCGACGTTTTTAGAAGGTCCCTAATCTCCAATAAAGCCTTCCTAGCAATTAAATCTGGCAAGCCAATATAATAGAGGAGGCAAAGTGGTCCTATTAATAGACCGCCAAGGAATGCCCAACCAATATCGCCGCCTTTACGTTGCGCAAGCAGTGGACAAGCGACACAACATACAATTGCATTAATTACTGCTATCGTCCAAAGATAAGAGTTAATCATATTCATCATTTGAATGTATTCCTCCAGTCTTTGTGTTTCTGATGCGAGATACTGCAGATAAGCGTCCATTACTCCGCCTACTTTCTGACAAAGAACCGCTTTAAGCCGCGCGATATCGTAGCTCTCTGTATCTCCGAGAGCGACTCGATGAGCGGCAGTTCCTTCGGACAAACTTCAACGCAGTTCTGCGCGTTTCCGCATCCTACGATGCCGTCGGGCCCCATCAGGGCGTCGAGCCGTTCGTGCGAGTTCATTTTGCCTGTGGGATGGCTGTTGAACAGGCGCGCCTGCTGAATCGCGGAGACGCCCATGAAGTCGTTAGTAAGCTTGTACTGCGGGCATACCTCAAGGCAACAGCCACAGGTTATGCAGCGCGAGAGGTCGTATGCTACTTCGCGATCGACTTCGGGCATCTTCGGGCCTTCGCCGAGATCATAAGTGCCGTCAATCGGAATCCACGCTTTGACCTTTTTTAGCGCTTCGAACATCCGCTGACGGTCAACCCAGAGGTCGCGGACGACTGGAAACTTGGTCATCGGGCGGAGCGTGATCGGGTTCTCGATATCGTCGATCAGGGCAGTGCATGCCTGGCGCACCATGCCGTTGATGATCATCGTGCATGCGCCGCAGACTTCCTCAAGACAGTTACAGTCCCATACGACGGGCGAAACGCTCTTGCCTTCCTTGGTGGCAGGATTGCGCTGAATCCATTGAAGCGCGCTTATAATGTTCATATTAGGGCGGTAGGGAATCGAAAAATTCTGCCAGTACGATTCCTGGCCGGGCCCGTCCTGCCGTAAAATCCTAAGCTCGATCGTCTTTCTCGTTTCAGCCATTTCAAACTCCCTTACAGTGCCTTCAGACTTCGGCACATTTCCACCGCAAAAAGGCATAGGCATTTCCAGCGGTCAGTTCCTACTTAACTGCAACCTTGGTTCCCTTCCCGCCTTCGCTGGCCGCCTAGTAGCTCCTCAGTCTTGGCGGAATTTCCGAAATGTCAACATCTTCGTAGCTCAACCGCGGTTCATCAGGCGTATACTCAGCGATAGTTGTCTTGAGCCACTTCTCATCGTTCCTATCCGGGAACTCGGGCTTGTAGTGAGCGCCGCGGCTTTCGTCCCTTACGATGGCAGCCTTCACCATCGGCAGTGCAAGCTCAAACATATCCCATAGCTGGCGTGCGAAGGCCAGCGCTTGGTTTGCGAAGAGGCCCGAGTCGTCAACGCTGATGTTTTCATAGCGCTCGCGCAACTCCAGAATCTTGTTGTAGGTTTCTTCGAGCTGGTCGTTTATGCGTATCACGGTGCAGTACTTGTTCATCCATTCGCCGAGTTCGTCCGCGAGCTTGTAGATGTTCTCGTCTCCGTTCTTCTTCGCGAGCTTCGTGAATATCTCCTGGTCTGCGACTGCGGCGGTGCTCAGTGCATCGGGCGCAAGCTCTGTGAATTCGGTATTCTTCGCATAGTTAGCCATACTCGGTGCGCTTACCATACCGCTGAAGATGCATGAGAGCAAGGCATTCGCACCCAGTCTGTTTGCACCGTGATACTGGTATTCGCACTCGCCAGCCGCCCACAGGCCTGGAATGCTGGTCTGGTGGTTGCGCGGGTCGCCATCCGACATGAAGCCCTTATCGTCCTTTGCAAAGTCAACCCAGAGTCCTCCCATAGAGTAGTGGACTGCGGGGAATACAATCATCGGATGTTCGCGGGGATCAACGCCGACGAACTTCTCGTATATTTCCATGATGCCGCCGAGCTTCTTGTCGAGGAAGTCGTTCGGAAGATGCGATAGATCGAGATAGACCTGGAGCTTGCCGTCTACACCGAGCCCCATCTCCACGCACACTTTGTGGATGGCGCGCGTTGCAATGTCGCGCGGCACGAGGTTGCCGTACACCGGATACCAGTCTTCGAGGAAGTACCAGGGCTTGCCGTCCTTCGGCACCCACATGCGCCCGCCTTCGCCGCGAGCGGACTCGCTCATCAGTCTGCACTTGTCTTCGCCCGGGATCGCAGTCGGATGCACCTGGATGAACTCAGGATTGCCGAACTTAGCGCCCTGCTGGTAGCAGCGACTGTTGGCCGCACCCGTGCAAGTTATGCTGTTCGTGCTCTTGCCGAAGATGAGACCTGGGCCTCCTACCGCCATGCACACCGCGTGATACTCGAACGCGTGCACCTTCATGTCCTTCAAATTGAGGGCGGTGATGCCGCGGCAGACACCGTTTTCGTCCTTGACGATTCCTGTGAATTCCCAGCCTTCGTACTTCTTCACGAGACCTTCTGCTTCATAGCGTCGAACCTGCTCGTCGAGAGCATACATAAGCTGCTGTCCGGTTGTCGCTCCCGCGTACGAAGTGCGATTGTACAGTGTGCCGCCGAAGCGCCTGAAGTCGAGGTATCCCTCAGCCGTGCGATTGAACATCACACCCATCCTGTCGAGCAGGTCAATGATCGCGGGGGCCTTGTAACACATACTCTTCACGGGCGGCTGATTGGGGAGGAAGTCGCCACCATACACCGTGTCGTCAAAATGGATCTGCGGGCTGTCACCCTCGCCCTTGAGATTTTTTGCGGAGTTGATGCCGCCCTGCGCGCAAACCGAGTGGCTTCGCCTGACAGGGACGATGCTGAAGAGGTCGACATCGTGCCCCTCTTCTGCAAGCTTCATAGTACAGGCAAGCCCTGCAAGTCCTCCGCCTACAACTGCAAATTTGTATTTCGTCATCTTTTTTCCCTCAAGCGAGTTCTGGAATCGGAATATAAGAAATCAAATTCTTAAGGAACACAACGGCCGCGTGGGACACTGCCCACAGGCGGCGCTGGTAAATTTCACTAACCGATGAACCATTCAGGATTCCACCATCCGCGGAATGCCAGGAGAGCCGCCATTCCCCAGAGGAACATCGCCCATCCGAGAAACGAAAGTGCAACAAGGCTCCATTTCTGGCTTTCTGTTCCTACAGTAATGCCCCACTTAATGAGGAAGTTCCAGATGCCGTTGGCGAAGTGGAAAGTCGCGCAGGCAAGCCCGATAATCATGAAAACGAAAAACACGGGCTTCTCGACAACTCCGGCCATGAATGCAAAGTCCATATGCTGGCCGGTGACTATGCTCATCAGACGCGTCGAATAAACGTGCCAGCCGATGAAGAGAATCATCGCGATGCCTGTCCAGCGCTGGAAGTGGAAAAGCCAGTTTCTGTAGTAAGAGTATTGTGCTACGTTTGGCTGGTGTTCGTATGTAAGGAACAGTCCGTAAATGCCGTGAAATAGAATTGGAATGATGATCAGCGCTACCTCGATAGCTATCAGGAAAGGAAGCGATGTAAGAAGGTTGACAATGCCGTTGAACGCTTCCTCTCCCCGCGTTGCGAATCCGTTGCTGAACAGGTGCTCGCAAAGATAAAGGCCAACGGGAATTATACCGCTTAGGCTGTGCAGTTTTCTTAAGAAAAACGCGTGTTTACCTGAACTTTCCATTTTTCCTACCTCACAGAGCCGCTAAAAAAACGCTCAGAATAATACCGGATAACAGCATTCCACGTACGCAACTTGACTAGAAATTCTCCCTCTCACCGTTTGAAGCACACTTCACCCGGCCACCGCAACCCGAAGCATCGTGCGATTGAAAGCGCCTACGGTGCTTTTCGGTCGCATTGGTATAGAGTTACATTTCCTCATATTTCTTCGCACCGTCAAGGTACGCATCGCCGCCGTAAACATCGTTAATGACGAAAACAGGAAAACGCTCTACAGTGAGTTTACGAACTGCTTCTGCGCCAAGATCTTCGAACGCAATGATCTCTGCCGCTTTGATCCGTTTGGAGAGAAGTGCTGCTCCGCCGCCGAGTGCGCCGAAATAGATGCACCCATGCTCACGACAGGCTGCTTTCACTTCATCGCTCCGCCCGCCTTTGCCGATCATTCCACGAAGTCCGAGCTTGATAAGCCTGGGGGAATATGCATCCATGCGGAAGCTCGTGGTCGGGCCCGCGCTGCCGATTGGCTGTCCGGGCTTCGGAGGAGTCGGACCGACGTAGTAAATAATGTTACCTTTGAGCTCAAATGGAGGATTCTCGCCCCTGTCGAGCATTTCGCAGATACGTTTGTGGGCGGCATCCCTTGCGGTGTAAATGGTTCCGGTGATCTCTACAGCGTCGCCGCTATGCAACGACTTGACGGTCTCAAGATCAAGAGGAATCGTGATTTCAAGTGCAGCCATCGGGAACGTATTTTAGTTGCTAACAATGGAAAATACAACAAAATACGACTTGAGGCAAATAAAACATAACAGCCGTTCGTGCCGGAATGTACGCTGCCCAGAATTTCCACTTTTTCCGCCATTTCGTGATTGTGATTCACGCAAAGAAAACGGGCCGCGAACGAATTCACGACCCGCATATCCAGTTCCTGATCTATTTGGCGGCGGATCAGGAACTGCGTTAAGCATGTTCTGTCAGCAAATCGGCCCGGATTACACCGGGCAAAATGAAAGTCTGCTACTCGGTGACTTCCTCTTCATCTTCATCTTCATCTTCAACGGGAGCGACTTCAACGCCCTCCCTTGCTGGAGTAGTGTCGATATCGGCTTCACCCGTTTCCTCTGAAAGCCCGGACATCATCTCGGCAATCATGTCGTTAAGCGCCTTATCGAGAGCTTCGAAATGCTCGTCGATCTTATCAACGCGCATAAGGAATATGCCAGCTTCTCCTTCTTCGAGGGCGCAGAAGAGAACGAGCTTGTTTGCTTCATCAACCCAGAATAAAGCGTTCTCGGGCATTTCAGCGCCCATTCCTTCCTCTTCAACTTCCATTGCGGTAACTTCTGTATCTTCGCCTTCCACGGCGGGAATTTCTGTGCCTTCGCCTTCAGCTTTTTCCTCGGCAGGTTCGCCAGACCAGAACTTCGTGTCTTTGAGGAAATCGGGAATGTCGCTTGTGGGCTCGCCGTAGGTTTCCTTCAGCTCCGCGATCTTGGCGTTATAGGCTTCCTCATCCATTTCGCCGCCTTCCATAATGTAAACCAACTCGCCATTAAAGAAGCCGAAGCCTTTTGAAAGACCTGCAATACCTTCTTTTGGCGTCGCGCTCAGCATAATTGGATCGCCTTCAGGCGGAAAAGCCTCCTCGAACACGTAGTCTCCTTCCTCTGGAAAGAGAGCTTTGATTTCTTCACCTTTCATTCCTAGGTTAAAATCCCCGTAGGTTGCAAGCTTAGATGTCTCATATGACGGAATGGGTGGAGAAGCCGGCTTTGTTGTAGGCTGTGTCCTCTCTTCCTCGCCGCCCCCACCTGGGCAGGCCACCATCATAATCATCACACAAAATGCAAGAATGCCGATTAAATACGTTCTCATAGTACCTCCAAAATCCCTTAATCCCGTCTTCCGACGAATTAGCCGGAATGCCAACAGCAGAATAGAATAGCTATTGTTATAGACAATTGCAAAACTGTCAAGCCTTTGCGGTGTCAGGTTCTTTATCCTTCTTCGAAAGCCCGATGGAAATTGCGACTCCCGCGGCAAGAAACATAATTAGAAGCAGAAGCCACCAGAACTTGACCACAAATGTTATAAGCGCAACGAGAACGATGGAAATAATCAGGCTGATAATGAAGACAACGGTGCGCGCCAGCCCCCCCAGTATCGGAATCAGCCTTGTCAGAAGAAGAATCGGCCCGAGCATAAGGTTGAATGCGAATGTGAAAAGTACTACAGCGATTACCTTATACGTCATATAGGCCTGCTTTTCTTCCTTCTCCATCTGCTCTACAAGCTTGTCGGGGGATAGGGTCGTGATTCTGAATACCTCGCCACCGCTTATTACATCGCCTGAAATTTCGCCCAGCACGGTTAGGTTTGAAGGTAGTTTTGTGTAATTTGTTATCTGCTGAGTGTCGTTACCAGCGGCGTTGATGCCCGTGTTTTTCGTGATGCTCTCCGTTTTGAGATCTATCCTTGAGCCTTCCGGCTTTACCGTAATCGGACCCATCTTGAAATTGGCGTACTTGCTTTTTTCTTCGAGTGTCTTCCAGCCCTGCTTCTCGACATCGCGTTCCTTCGTAATTTCTACCTCTTTACCGTCCTTAATCACTGTTTCGGTATATGTTTCGGTTTCGATCCACGTATTCCATTCCTGCTTTTCCCAGTTGTAATGAAGCACGTAACCATCAACGTTCGGAGCTTTGATCTTGTCGAGAAGATCGGTTGAACCGGTCACAACCTGAAGGCCCGAAAGCCCCTGTGCTTGCTCGGCTGCAACTGGTTCGATCTTGTTCACTTCCTTGCTGTGACGTTCGACATCCGCGCAGCTTACCCATATTGCAATAAAGAATAGAATAAAGCCGATGAAGATTCCCTGGAAAGCACCTACGATCTCCTTCTTTACATTTCGAAAGCCGCGTGCGATCGGGTTTGCGCTTCCGATTATTTTTTCACCAACAACCCGCTCGGAGATAACGCGTTCGATCCGTTCCTTTTTGCCCATCACTGATACCCCTGGAAATGAAATCAAGAATACAAATTCAGAATAATCTCAGCCCAGACCGGTCGGTAGGCCTGTGTGGTTTTATGATTTTAGCATCATTCCTACCATACAACATGCTCCGGTGATTCTGAGATTAAGTCATTCTTCAGCAGTTGCCTCTACCCACTTGCTCACCTTGTCATCGATTCCGTCAAGGAGATCTGCATTGGGAGCTTCAAGGTACACGCGTACGACAGGCTCCGTGCCGCTTGGCCGCATCGCAATCGACTGATCGTTTTCGAGAACGAATTTTACTCCATCAATCGTGACAACATCCTTGACCGGCATTCCCCAGAGTTCACCGCCCCGCTCTTTGAAATGCTCTGCGAGCATATTTGCATTCTCCATTACTGCGTTCTTGCCGACATCGGTCAGGTTGAGATCGTTTCTGCGGCTTAGTCTCGGCCCGTACTCCTTGTGGATCATTTCCAGGCACGCGCTGATATCACCATCGCCCATTACCGCTGCTGCTTCGCACATCAGCAGGTTTGCGAGGATGCCGTCTTTTTCGGGAACGTGGTCTACCATGCTGAACCCGCCTGATTCTTCACCGCCACAAAGCGCTCCCTTCCGAAGCTCGTTTCCGATATACTTGAAGCCTACTGGAGTTTCGATTATTTCCCGCCCGTGTTTCTTTGCGATTGCATCGAGCATTGATGACGTGACGACTGTGCGTACAATGTTACCGCTCAACCCGCGATGCGCGATAAGGTAGTGCGCGATAATCGGTAGAAGCTGGTTTGGGCTCATAAAGTTGCCGTGCTTGTCAAAAGCAGCGAAGCGATCACTGTCGCCATCTGTGGCGACGCCCAAACTCAGTCCTTCCTGCCTGATCCTATCCCGCATGGGTTGAAGAATAGTTTCATTCGGATCCGGCATTTCTCCGCCGAAGAGCACGTCGCGATTCGCGTTCATGGTTTCTACCGGTATGCCGCGTTCCGAAAGATACGCGTCTAACCATCCTGCACCAGTTCCCCAAAGCGCGTTGTATAGGATGCGCATCCCTGCCTTCGCCATCGCATCTGTTTCAACTAGGCCGTCGAGCTGTTCAAAGTACTTTTCACGGATGGAAAAGGTTTGCTCAAATCGGTCGCGAACGGGCTCGGCGCTAAAACCTTCATTTGTGAGAGATTTGATGTTTGCCGTTATTGCATCGGTCGTTTCGGGCATGGCGGGCCCAGCAAAATCAGGGATGAACTTTAGTCCGTTGTAGTAGTAGGGATTGTGACTGGCAGTAAACTGAATTGCCCCCGATGCCCCAAGGTGTTTTACTGCGAATGCAATCGCGGGTGTGGGAATCGGTTCAGGCGCGACAGCAACACTCATTCCGCAATTGGAAAAATGGTGCGCGGCGACTTGCGCGAATTCGCTCGCGAGAAACCGCGTGTCGTAGCCGATAAGAATCGGGCGAGTTTCAGGTCGCTCAGCGTTCAGATATTTCCTAATTGATTCTGCAACGAGAAGAACGTTGTTGAATGTGAAATCGTCCGCCGTTATTCCCCGCCATCCGTCCGTCCCGAATTTAATTGTCTTTGGCATAAATACCTCAAGAATATCAAGCGCATTCCAATGCGCCTTATGATTTCGGTATGCTTTGCCCTCGCAGGCTTAGTCTGTAGCCAAGCCTCAAGGCAATTGCTTTGAGATGTGTATTGTAGCCTATATCTGCGGTTGGAGACCATACGCGTTGAATTACACATTGATTCTGTGCTTTCGTGTAAGTCGGGTGCTTGCTGATCTCTAGGCAAAACTAGCTCGTGATTGGCTTCCTCGAATATCCTCGGGGATTTCGAGGTCGTCCAGCCAGTAGGCGGATTCGACTACGGGGCAGCTGAAGAATTTTCCCAGGTTTTCCTTGTATCTGCTCTGATGAAACTTGAAGAAGAAATGCCCGTCCTTAACACCGAGTATTTCCACTTTGCCCAGTGGGTGACTCAAGATGTACCGTGCCGTTTTCGCAAGACCGCTTATTTTCTTCTTTGAATCTTCAATCAGCTTGATTCCCCTGAGAAGCGTAACCTTGAAGGCCCGGTTGCCGGAGACGGGGCGGTTTTGGAATATGTAGTACGGTGTAACGCCGATGTATGACAATCTGTTTGCAAGCTTCCGCAGTACTTCTGAGTTGTCGTTGACGCCCTTAAGAAGGGGCGTCTGATTATGCACACGGCATCCGGATTCTCTTACCCGCCATATCGCTTCCTCAGCCTCGGGAGTGATTTCCCGGGGATGATTGAACTGCGTCATCATATATATTTGGCAGTTGCTCGCGTTAGCTTCGTTAAGAAAATCAAGAAGCTTTGGATCATCCGTAATTCGGAACGGATTGTATGCAGGCATCTTTGTTCCGATTCTGATGATCTGGACGTGCGGTATGGCCATCAGTTTTTCAATTATGTCTTTTAACCTCTTCGTAGATAGAAGCAACGGATCTCCGCCAGTGACGAGTACATTGTCTATCTCCGGATGTTCCGAGATGTACTTCAGGCCGGGCGAAATATCTCTGCTTGCCTCTTTTGTGTCGTCAATGAAAAGCCGCTTTCTAAAGCAGAATCTACAGATGCCTCCGCATTTGTCTGTGCTGAGCAGGACGGCCGTGTTCGTATATTTATGCTCGCATCCTGGAGCTACTGTGAAACTCGATTCCTGACCCGGATCGAGTGTTCCGCTTTCGTCAAGCTCCGATTCATCTGGTATTACAATCCGCCTGATGGGGTCGTTCGGATCGGTACGGTCGATCAGAGAAAGATAGTAATCGTTTGATCTGAAGGGAAAAACACGCGTTACGCGTTTCAATCTCTCGATTTCGTCCCTGGGAATGAAATTGACGTTCTCAATATCAGAGATATACCTTACCGGCGTATATCGTCTTGGCTCTTTGATAA
The DNA here is from genome assembly GCA_021158185.1 of bacterium. Taxonomy (GTDB): domain Bacteria; phylum 4484-113; class 4484-113; order JAGGVC01; family JAGGVC01; genus JAGGVC01. Next base: position 15,813 of record JAGGVC010000083.1, read on the forward strand.
TCCCCTCAAGTTCGTGATCTCTCTTCATTCAGTTCCTCCGTGAAATAAGATGTGTATTGCCGATCCGAAACGGGTGAAAGCACCTCAGAACATCCTGCTGAATCCACTGTAACTCTCTGTAGCTAGGCAAGGATGTTAAAGAACATCCTTGTTAGCAATGTAGCAATCTTGCATGAATCGAGGGCAGTTTCCTGATTTTCTCAGGGCTTTTCGAATCCGCTTATAGATTATAACATTTTATCGGCGCTTTTGCAAGAGGCGCGCATGGGTAGTAAGTGCGGTGAATTTGGTTATGCGATCCTTGCTGATACAATTAGCTGGTGCAAAGGAGAATCAAAAGCCGGACGTTTGAGCGTACGCTCTTCAAGCTGACATTTGCTTTGGTCGCATTCCTGTTTGTCGAAATAGCTTGGTTGTTCGGCGTGTTCAACATCACCGAGAATCTGCTTAGGGATATTCGCTTCCGCACGCGCGGACAGGAAATGCCGCCCGAAAATGTTCTTATCATCGATTTCCCTTACTGGCGCTCGGATAGGCGAAAAGAGATAGCCAAAGTTGTGCGCGCACTGGGTGAGGGTGGTGCAAAGGCCATCGTATTGGACATCTTGCTTGATGAGCCTTGGGACGATGAGGGGGACATGGCGCTGAGCGATGCAATTAGGGATACACCGGGAGTGATTCTCTCAATGGAAATTGCTGGTGATGAAGATGAGATTATTCCGCTTTCAGTGCCGCTTGAAATTTTCTCCGATTATGCCTGGGGTGTCGGCTTTGCCAATCTAGTTACCGACAACGACGATAAGGTTGTGCGGGAAGCGCTGATTGTAGAAGGAGAAGATGGAAGATACGCTTCTATAGCGGCGCTTGCAGCCGGGCTGATTGATGATATTCCACAACCGCGCCTGATAACAACCGCGCCTGGTGGAGCGCTAATCGGCAACCGGTTCATCCCGACCACATCGCGCGGCACCGTGATGATTAACTACTTCGGCATTGAAGATGTCTATGATCCCGAAACAGGCATGAGCCGCGTGTGGACTGATGAATTGGTTCTGAATCTCGCTGAACTTGGAATGCTGACACCTGAAGATTCGCCCTTTGCAGGCAAAGCTGTGATTATCGGATCGTCATCGGAACACACCAAGGATATGCACAAAACGCCCTACGACGTTTTCAAATCCCAGAATTCGCGTTCGCCGGGCATCATTGTCCAGGCCAATATTCTCGGCAATTTCCTTACGAACGAAAGGCGAATTCCTGATTTCCGGCATTTTCAAGCCTGGCTTGCGCTTGTTTTCGCTCTTGCTCTAACGAGTTTGTTCGTGGATTCGAGCAAGCGCATTTCAGGATGGGTTGCTGGAATTGCAGCACTATCATTGATGATTGCGGGAATGGTCATACAGTTCTATTCGTTTCCGACTGTGGCAGTATCGCTTCTCGCGCCCATCTCGACGGTGCCTGTGGCATTCCTGGGCGGCCTGTATTATCGTTTCGGAGAGGAAAAGCGAAACAAGGAGCTTATGCGGGATCTGTTCGGCCATTACCTTTCGACAGGCCTTGCAAAAGCGATCCTTGCGGATCAGGATCTTATTAAAATGGGCGGATACGAAATCAGATGCACATTTCTTATCTGCGACATCGATCGGTTCTCGACTCTGTCTGAAAACCTCGATCCGGTTGATCTCGTTGAATTTCTGAACGTATTTTTCACCCAGATGTACGATGCTGTGAAGGTGTATGGTGGCTGGCTGAATAAATACCTCGGTGACGGGATGCTCGTGGTTTACGGCGCACTTGTTGAAGATGAGCGCCACGCTGACAATGCTGTTTCTACAGCGCTCGAAATGAGATATCGGATGGACGATATGCAGGAAAGCATCAAGGAACGGTTCGGTTTCGAGAGCTTTGGTGTAACTATCGGCATTCATACGGGTTATGCCTGTGTCGGAAACATCGGTGCGCCGGATCGGATGGAGTATACAGTTATTGGTGATTCGGTGAACGTCTGCGACCGAGTTGTGCGTCAAGCAAAGCTTATGAACGACGATATATTGATTACCCAGGATGTCGTTGACAGCGCACACGACACAATCCCTTGCGAGGAAGTAGGTACATTCTCCGTCAAAGGCAGGAAGACACCTGTAAAGCTTTTTAGAATCCTATGATGAGCGATCCAAGCAGCATCATCCTAAGTGAAAGCGCTGATTCGAGTCTATGCGCGTTGGGAATATTTCGGGACTGTCAGTCAATCGGGCGCGAGCATGCAAGAATCCGCATTTGCGGGTATAACTATATGCACCCGCGGGTTTTTGGTGCACGGGAGGGTTTCATGAAAACCATCAGGATTTTCGCTGTTATTGCACTGTTTCTTTTAGTGGCGTCATTTTCGATATCGGCTGCCGATGAACCGCTTGCATTTCTGATCGGTTACAAGGGAAGTGTCAAGGTTGCAGGGGAAAGCCCTAAGCTTGGCATGGCCATATTCGCTGATGAGGCAGTAACCGCTGGCAAGAACTCGAATGCCAGCATTCTTCTGATAGACGACAATCTGTACAAGATTGGCGCCAGTTCGAGCATCAATGTCGAAGTTGACCTGGTAGAGGGCGACATGAAGAAACTGCCCAGGAAGGACGGTACCTGGGTGATCCTCTACAAGAAATTCCAGGACCGCGTGAAAGCTCAGAAGGATATCAGCCAGTATGGAGCAGTTCGCACCGCAAGCCTATCGCCGGATATGAAGTTACTTTCGAAAAGGGAAGCAGAAAAGCTTGTCGATAAGACACGCAAGGAGCTCGAGCTTGAAAAAGGCAGCGTGGAGTTCTTCCTGGTCGGAGGTTCTGTCTGGGAGTATCATAGCTTTTATGAGGAAGCGCTCGCAACTTACAATGAAGGACTAACCAGGTTCCCGACTTCGAGTGAGCTTATATTCGCCCGTGCGGTAGTCAGCGCGAAGATCAAGGGCTAGGGCGGATCATTTGGTATGTGCAGGGCTGTTTGCGAGCGCCTGCGAAAGGCCATGTTTATTGCGTTCCTGCAAATGCCATCGCTGTCTCAAGCGAGACATCACCTTCGATATCGTCGATAGAGCCTGTAGATGGCAGATCGAGGTTGATGAAAACGTAGTAGCCCATATCGTATTTGGCGATTTCGGTTCGTCCCCCGTACACGGTCGTATACATGTAGTGATCGCCGAAATCACTCTTGATGAGGAGTTTTGTGCATTTCCAGATTTTGTCCTTCCAGGTTATGGTTTTTATTCCCTGGTTCTCGATGAACACCCAGCTTGCCGAGTAACGACTTGCTGCGAAAATATAGAAATAGAGCTTGTTTGAATTGTCCCATCTGATCTGGGGGATCAAAGGTACCATTTCCTCAAAGTCAAATATCCTGTCGTTCGCGCCGAGAGGAAAGAAGCTCTCGATGATGGCTCCGTCGTTCGTCTTTGCCGAGACTGTTACGCCATCAATGGAGTAGGTTGCATTCTGGAAGTATATGTTATCGTTTACGATCAGCTTCCTTGTGCTTCTGATCGGAAGAAGCGTCCTTTTATCTATAATGCATGTGCTTGCTTCGGACATCTCGTCGCTCTTCGCGTTGTAACGGATCGTATAGTTGGAAAGTCCCATTTGAGAATCGATTACGATCTTGTACGCCGCGCTGCCTATCCGTTCAAGCTGGCGGTTGTAAATCCCGAAGTTGAACACCTTGTTCTGCGGCCAGTCGGGCGGCTTGAACTCAGCCTGTATAATGCCCCTCTGTGCGCTGACGGTGCTTGCGAAGAGAAGGATAAGCGCAATTGACAGACAAGCCGCATTTACTCCGAACCTGAATGCTGTACGTAATGGCTCAGTCATAACGTCGCTATTATAACGCAACAGCTTTGGGTCGTGAATCATATCGTAGCATGCTGATGTCCAACGTGCCCAAACGTGCGGTGTATGTTGTCGTCGGTCAGCGCTTCTTCAGGTGTGCCATAAGCGATCATCCGTCTGTTGAGAAGAAGTGTGTGGGTCGCGTGGTGGCGTGCGACAAGCCAGTCATGAGTTACCATAAGAACAGTTATTTCGTCCTCGGCAAGGCAGTCTTCAAGGATGCGGTACATATCGTCCTCGCCCACGATATCTATGCCGGTCGCCGGTTCATCAAGGACGAGAAGCCGGGGCTTTCTTACGAGGGCGCGCGCCAGATAAACGCGCTGAAGCTCGCCGCCCGAAAGCCAACCGATCGGTTTGTGACTGAGGTGACTTGCACCGACGAGTTCAAGCATCTCATTGATAATTTCGTGCGTACACGTTTGTATTCCTGCCGGCCATCGCCTTAAGAAACCGCTTGCCACAAGATCGCAGGATGTTGCTGGGAAGCTCCTGTCAAGTGTTTTCACCTGAGGAATGTAACCAATCCATTCAGGCGGAATTTGCTTGGGCTCTTTGCCGAAAAGTTGAATTTTGCCCGTAGTAGGTGGCATAAGGCCAAGGATTGCTTTCAGAAGCGTTGATTTGCCGGAGCCGTTGGGGCCTAGAATTGAAACGAAATCGCCTACGGACGCACTGAAACTAATGTCGGCGATAGCAGTGAAATCGCCCAGCTTTATCTTTAGCTCACTTACAGTGACAGCATCGGCCATTCATTCCGTCCTCATTCAAGAAACATCACCGGACATAATTATAACCATTATTCGTCATTTCCGGAACATCGCCAATAATTCAGGTTTTCACCCTAGGGCAATCGGAGTGGAATCATCCTCCGAATGCGGCAACGAGCGTGTCTGCGTTGTATCGAATAAGATCGGAGTACTTTATTCTGCCCTGAATGCCCCCGAGCGGATCGAGTTCGTAAACAGGCAGTCCGGTTTCAGATGAAAGTACCTGTGCAGCGCTTTTTTGAAGCTGCGGCTCGGTGAAAATAGCCTTAACATCGTTTTTCCTTATGATGTCGACCAGATCTGCGATGAATTTCGGAGAAGGTTCCTTGCCCGGCGCAGGCTCGATTAGCCCCACGAGTTTTAGATTGTAATCCCTCAGGAAATAAAGAAACGATGGGTGAACGAGGACAATCGCTTCGCCTGCGTAAGCTGCTAGTTTTTCCGCTAATTCACGATCCAGCGCGTCAAGTTCTTGTGAAAAGCGCTCGGCGTTCGCTTCGTATACGGAAGCTCCAGCGGGATCAAACTCCGAGAGCTTGCCGGCTAAACCTGCAAGAATCGTCTTTACGGCGCGAGGCGATGTGAAAAAATGCGGATCGGTATTGCCGGTTCCTCCTTCTGAACGATGGCGACCCGGATCGCTATGACTATGCTCAGGCATTTCCATTTGCATTTCAGCCGGAAGAAACGAAAAGACCTCGATGCTTTTTTTGCCCGCGATGTCGACTACCCATCCGTCAAGCACCGGATGAACGAAAAAGACACCGGTTGCATCTTGAATCACTGCCATATCACGCGGTGTCGGCTCATACGTATGAGGAGAGCTTCCGGCTTGAAGAAGGCAGGCCACATCGCCCCTGTCGCCGGCTACTTCCCGAAGAATTGCCGCAAGCGGTGGAATGGTAGCGATGTAGGACGGCTTGTCACTGACCGTCTCATGTTCTTCACTGTCAACATCGTTGCATCCAAAAGCCACGGGAACGAGGATCATAATTGCGGCGGATGCGGCGATAATCCTGATGAAACCTAGTTCAAAGAACGCAGATATGGTGGACAGATTCAAGTTATCTCCTCCATCTCTTTTGCTATGCACCCCCCGATTTCCTTGCCATAATGCAAAAGCAGACGTATTCGAAGCAGGTTCATCAAGACGGAAACACTACCTCCGTTATTCCCTCGTTTCGCCCCAGTGATAGCCGATGATGGCCAGATCCTGCTCGTCAATTACGCCGTCGCGGTTTCCGTCCCGTGTCGGCCAATCGTCGGCGGAGTTATCGCCACCCGACGCCATAAGCTCATACCAGTAGTCCGCAATCGTCTGGCAATCCAGGTCGTCTATAGCGTTATCGCCGTTATAGTCGCCGTCAAACACACGCGCGAAGAAGAATACTTCAGTGCTTTCGCAGGAGAGACCGCGGCGCCACACACGAATGAAAGCAACATGTCTGTCGTTCGTCAGATCGTCGGGATTGATGATTAACCTGAAACCGTTTGAGCCGTCATCATCGGTGTAGTAAGGGCTTCCATCGATAAAAAATTCAGCTAGTTCCGTGTTTATATTCGTTTCGATTCCTACAGGTATCAGGCCTCCCGATTCGATTACTGCACCATCGAAGACATCGGGGAATCTTGCAAATAGGGGCGTATCGTTAAGAAATGGCAAGGGATTGCTCGGGTATTCGGTTGTTACAATGATGTCGCCATCCATCCAGGAATCGCTGACGGTTGCGGCTATCATGCTCGGAGTCCAAGCGGTAGTCGGTACAGTGGCATCTGCCACAGTAAGAACTCCAAGGTTATCGAAATGTTTGCCGGTGATCACCGCCGTTTCACCCTCGATAAGCACGAGATCATCGGAATTTGCAATCATCGGGTCAAGTCCGATTGTAAGTTCCTCTAGGTTTGCGCCGCCGATAGTTATCAAGATTGCGCTTTCCGTTCTTTCGGTATCGATCGCGGGAACAACCGCTGTTATGGACTTGTTGCCCCACATCATAGAAGCAGTTTTTTCCTCGCCGCCGAACACGAGCGTGCTGTCGCCCTGTATGAATCCCAAGTTTGCCCCTGTGACTGTGACAGGATCACCTTCAGCGGCATGATCAACGCTGACGCTCAGAACATATGGACTGGTCACGATGAAATCTGTATCCGTTATCGCAATCGTGTCATCGATCAGAACGATAATCGGGCCGGTGATGGCAAATTCTGGAACGATAACAGTTATCTCGTCGTTAATGTTGTCCCAATCTGCGATCTCAGCAGCGATAGAGCCAGTCCTGGTGACGAAAAACACCTCATCCGTCTCCTCGTCGTACGTACCGAAGTACTCGCCGGAGATAACAACCTGGTCGCCGTATCCGCCTGATAACGGCGCAAATCCAGAAACCGAATGGGGACTTACCTTGTACGTGATTTCACCGCTGAAATCGCTTTCGTCGCTTGTGTCGTTGACGACAGTCAGGCGGTAATAGTAGGTTTCGCCAACTTCAGGATGTCCTCCTGGAAATTCCGTATCGTCGAATTGAACAGGGTTGTCTGGTGCTTGGTTGATTATATTACCGGAGTTCACGCGAAGCGCAGTGTTTTCATCGGGCTGACCGGTGATTGGCTCAGTATTGCGATACAGGTAATAGCCAATGGCGCTCGGGTCGCTTACACGAGCCCAAGTTACACGGATGCCCAGAGGAAGGCCGGATGGGGTTTTACCGATCATTCTTCCCGCGGAGAGAATGACAGGCGCGTCTATCCGATTCCCGCTGTTAAGCGTGGTCGTTACCGTTCTGTTTCCATCGCACGAGCTTGCTGCGAGTGTGCAGACCAAAGCTGTGATGATGACTGACAGGTAAAATGAAATATTTGCAGCGTTTCTCTTCATAGTTTTCACCTAGAACTGCTCCCCGTCCAAAAGGTTTGGTGGCGGAAGAATGATCGTTATCGGCGTGTTATCGCTTGATACTCCTTCAACCGTTACGAATACGTTACCCGACTTCGCATCATCCGGAATATTAACGATGATGCTCGTTTGGCTCCAGCTCAAATAGTCAGAATCGCCCACTATCGAATCGTCGTACGTACCGTTATCGAACGTGACGGTGCTGGTACCCCGTATACTTCCGAATCCATCGCCGCTGATTATGAGCGTCTGGCTCACCATTTTACGGTCGTCATCGAACGAAGTAATTGTCGGCTTAACGTTGAAGCTGACAGAATTGCCCTCAAGCGTTTCTTCGCCGGGCGAGCCGTCCACATTCGCCTTGACGGTTACTTTGACCGAAGCCTGGCCGCTGATTCCGGAAGGCACTGCAGCCGTGATCGCTGTATCGCTCCAAGATGAAACGCTTGCGGTCGCGCCTCCGAAAGTAACTGAGCTGTTGCCCTGTGAAGAGCCGAATGTTGTGCCGTTGATCGTTATGGATTCTCCGATCTCCGCATTGCTTGAGGAGAGATCAGTGATCTTCGGGAGTACATCGAAGCCGGCAGCGCTACTTTCATTGTTGCCGGTTTTCACGGTTACATCGCCGTCGCTCGGAGCGGTTGCAGGAATCGTCGCCTGAATCTCGGTATCCGACCAGCTCACGTATTCGCCGCTCGCGCACTCGACGCCGCCGAAGAAAACCTTGCCGTTTGCAGTGCTGCGATCGGATTCAAAGTCAGTTCCCGAAATCGTTACGGTATCGCCAACCTGTCCCTGGTTGTCTCCGCCGCAGTCCACGGAACCGATGGATGGCGCAATAACCGTAAAATCACTCGCGGATTCAACGTTCTGGGAGTTTTCCAGTACGACTCTGACGTGGCCGGTGATTGCGCCTGTGGGAACGGTCACGTTGATTGAAGTATCGCTCCACGACGTGATCGCGGCATCGATCCAGCTTGTCGCGCTATCCCTGAACTGAACTTTATCGCCCGTCTTTTCGCTGCTACCGAAACCGTTGCCCTGGATTTCGACGGCATCGAGAATGCTCTCCGTATCGGGGTTGAGTGCCGAGATTGAGAAGTCGATTCCGATCGTGATGTTGAGCTCGTTACTCACGTCGCTTTCATCGCTCGTGTCGTTGATGTTCGTTGTTCTGTAATAGTAGGTTGTGCCCCATGTGGGTGAGCCTTCAGCGGGGGGTAAGCCGGATCCGAAGTAAATATCGTTCCAGGTCACGCTCGCGCCGGAGCCGGGATTCGCGATGGCCGAGGCGTTCACTTTCTTGCTTGAATCGGACTGCCCGTCCGACATGCTGCTCGTGTCGCGGTATACGTTGTATCCGCCCGCAGCATCGGCCTGCCTGTCCCAAGTGAGTTGGACACCGATTGGCAACCCGCTCGCATCTCTCAGAATCGCAGCGCACAACCCGCCTGCCACAACTGCGTGCTCATCATCGACTTCGCAGGAGCAATCAGGCGCGGAATCCGGCGAATCCGCAGTTCCCTGCTCATCGCCGCTTCCCGGCGTAATGACACTAGAATTCGCGCCGCTCCCTCCGCCGCACGCTGTCAGCATCAGGATTACCCAGGCAGTCAAAACAAAACTGAATAATGTCTCTTTCATATACTCATCCTCATCTCGGCTTTGCATTTCCAAAATCACCTTCGCCAGCAACCGATCTCAAGCTGATACGAAAATGGCGGAACGCCAAGCCTTCTAAACTCCTTATCTGTTTTCAACGAGTCCGGTCAGGTTCGGCGGCGGAAGCGACACGCCGAAGTACTTACCGTTGGAAACGTAGCCTAGCACGGTGACCACTACATTGCCGCTTACGGCATCGTTTGGAACGACGACTTCGATCGCGGACGCGCTCCACGAGTTGACCGTAGGCGATGTAAGCCCGCCGCCTTCCTTGGCGAACGTGACGCTTCCTGTTTCGGTCGTGCGCCCGAAACCGCTGCCGTTGATCGTTACCGTCTTGCCGCGCGCGCCGGACGGGTCGACGATGCTGGTGATCACGGGATCGGCGTTGATAAGCTCGAAGTTATCGAGATACCAGCCTGTTCCTACGCCTCCATCGTTGTTGCTCCTGAACTGGTAGAGAATTCGGAAGGGATCGTTCTTGAAGCCTGTCAGGTCGTAGATAACCTCGGTCCAGCTCGAAACGTCGCTTCGGTACTCGCCGAGTATGAGTTCCTTATCCAGAGTTCCGTCGTAGCGAACGAGTATCGCCTTTGCGACATCGCCCGTTCCAAGGTCGAGCTTGTGATAGAACCGCAGCATGGGATGGTCGGACGAGCCAGGATTATGCACGGGACCGTACAGCCGGTCATTGTTGTTCGTACCGTAGTTACCCGCGCCCGAAGGCCCGAACCTCGCGCATTTCGTTCCAGCGTAGGGCGAAGTAGTCCATATGCGCCATTTATCTGTCGAATTCCCGGCGTCCCAGACGAACCAGTCGCCGTCGAAATTGGAGCCGTCGAATCCGCCTAGCGTCGAGATATCTTCGAATCCGTCGAAGTGATTTGGATTACGAGTCGTGTTGTTCACGGTCAGAGCGACGGAATCGTAAGCTGTAAGCCCGTCTTCCGTGTCGTTGTCGAACACGAGCACCGTCAGGAGCACGCCACCGCTGTAGGTGTAGCGTGAATCCCAGTAGAAACTTGCGGTCGTGTCGGTTGTCGAAATGTCGTAAGTCTGGTAGCCGCCGAAATCGGGCGGAGTCGCGATGACCCTATATCTGTCCACGTTTCCGACATTGAGATTGACGGTGACGCGCCCATTTACCTGCGCGCCGTTCGACGGAGACGTAATCGAAACGGTCGGCGGAGTTCCGCTTGTACCCGTAACCGCAACGTCGTCGAGCCAGAACCCGACGCTCTGTCCGCTGCCGTTCGCCTGCAGCACCCAGAGTATGCGTACCTCGCGCCCGGCGAACTGCGAAAGATCGAAGTCGTACTCTGCCCAGTCTTTGAGCGACGTACTCTGGAAGATGTCGCCCCAGTAGGTCATGTCGTCGGGCGTGATGAGAACGTACGATTCATCGCCGCTGCCCATCTGATATCGCCGCTGGAACGCCAGCTCCGCAGCCGCCTGATCGCTCAGGTCGATGATCGGCGCGTAAAGCCAGTCGTTGCTCGAAGCGGCGTAGTTCGTCGTCGTCCCGCTTGAATGCATCGACGGCTCGGCGTCGGCGAACTGCGCAGTATCCGCCCCCCATTTCGTGCTGCCGGTTCCCTTATTGCCGTCGAAGAGATACCAACCGGTAGGTATGGCGTTGTCGGCAACACCGGTGAAATCTTCGAGAAACGCCACGGTTTCATGCGTATTGCTCGGAGTCACGGTTATCGTGGAGGCATAGCGGTTGCCATCGTCGTCCCAAACTGTGGCTGTCAGATCGACAGGTTTGTTGAATTCGAAAGCAGTGTCCCAGTCGAGTTTGTAGAAGCCGCTGTCAAGCGTGTCTGTTGAGCCAAGATGCCGCGTAGGCGTCTCGAATTCGACCTTGATTATGTCGCCGGTATTCCCCGAAACGGAAACGCGGATTTCCTCCGTTCCCGTCACCGTATCATTATTTACAGGATTGTCCCAGGTTATATTTGCAGTTCCGCCTGAGCCGCCTGCGTCGTAGAGATCCATCCCCGCCCTTACGTTGCAGAACTTGACGAGTCCGTTGCTCGTATTGTCCTTGAAGCCCTTGGGATTCGAGCCGTTACAGAGCGTCATATCGGTTCCCGAACCTTGAAGTAACTGACGCACCAAAACGTTCGTGGGCGTACCTCCCTGTTCGCTTATATATGCCCACAAAAGCGCAGCACAGCCGGCGACGTATGGGCAGGCGAAGCTCGTTCCGGCGGTGTTCGTAATGTACGCTGAATCGCTTGAGATAAAAGTCGAGCGTACGCGGATGCCGGGCGCAGCGATATCTACCCAGTCACCGTAATTCGAGAAGGACGCTCGCGCATCGAATCTTCCCGCGACGGGCAACTCGCCGCCAACCAGCGAAAAATCCTGGTTGTTGCTTCCGTTTACGAGCGTGGTTGCTCCCACCGACAAGGCGTCTGGATAGTAGCCCGGATAGTGAGGAGCATCGGTGTTTTCGTTGCCTGCCGCTATGACGACGAGCCTGCCGTCGTCCCAGCATTGCTCGGTCGCGAGCTGCGTCGTCCTGTCGGGGAAAGGACCGCCAAGCGACAGGCTCAAGATGTTCGCTCCGAGGTAATCAGCGAGGAGCATGCCCTCCGCAACTTGCGAGTCCGAGCCGCTGCCGCCTCCGCTTAGAACCTTGATCGGCAGTATCGTCACGATCTGGCTCATACCCGCGAGACCTTTCGCGTTGTTGCCGCGAGCTCCTACGCAACCTGAGCATGCCGTACCGTGCCAGTGATCGTCCATGGGGTTGTTGTCTTTATTGATGACGTCCGTCAGAATCCCCGGCCCGTTATACGGCGGATCGGTCGTCGGATTTATCGTGTTATCGACAAGATCCTCGTGCGTGTATCTAACACCGGTATCGCACACTGCGACGATTACGTTCGATGATCCAATCGACTTCTTCCACGCGCCATCCGAGCCTTCGAACTCGTCCACAGCGCGCGTTCGCCAATTTGCCCAAGTTCCACCATCGGGGCCGGATTTGTTCAGGTGCATCGGGTCGTTGGGCGCAGCGGAAGGCGTGCGAGCGACATCGCCGGTCAGAAATCGCGGCATGAATTTGAAGCCGCCTGGAGCGGGCGTCCGCGAGGGCGAATAGTAAGACAGCTCGCTTATCGGTTTTTCCGCCGCGGTGTCGTCATACACCTTGTAATCGCCCAAGTCCGAAATGGCATGTAGGTATACGTCGTAGCAGACTTCGCGCACAAGCCCTTTGTTTTCGCGAAGCACCTTGAGCATAGTCTTGTCGAGATCGCCGACGGTCGCAAAATCTCCGGCAAGCGCGACGTAGTTGACGTCTTTGTAGAAGACACGCGTGAGAATCTCAAGTCCGTACTTTTCCGCCAGATTCGCGCTTACTTTTCGATAGTACGGATGATCTACAAGCGGCGCGTTATCGGTCGCGAGCACCGCGTCGGCGTCGCCGCCCCCGCCAATCTCGTTCGACAGGTACTGCGCAAGTGCCTCTGGCGTCGGCGAATTTTCGAAAATCACGACGAAGCGGTTCGATGCGAAGTCGATCCCCGCCTGCGCAGTTTCTCGCGGAAGCGGTGAAGGGATATCGGGATTGGGCGCGTTCTTCGCTCCTTCCATAAGCGTGGGTGCGCCGGGAATCGGAGTTGTGCCGGCGTCGCCGGATTCGCAGCCCGACGGCGTGTTAAGTCCGCTTGATATCGAGCCTGTAACATCCGGTGTGTGATGAAACGCGCTCTTCCTCGAGCACGATAGATTAGCCGCCATGGCAATAGCCAGCGCAACAACAACCAATTTCAGAGCAAACTTCATACAAACCTCCAAACATCCCGGCAGCCGCCGCATCGAAACACCGTGCAGATCTGGTGCTCCTGTTTTCCGTCCCAAACCGCACCAGGAGGAATCAAGGACGGAAAAGGAACTTGACAGCTCAAGCTTATGCAACCGGGATTCAGCGCAAGCCGCTTCCCGGAAAAATACAAGAGCACACCGTATTCCCGCTAACCGGCAAGGAATTATAACTTGAGAGTGTTTGATATTCAATAAACGATAGCATATCGGTTCGTTATAGATTTCTCAATGGTAACTGTACCCCCCTCAATTTCCCTTATATACAGTGAATAAGTTGAATTCGAGTGCACTCAGGGGTTAGTCAGAACATAATATCAAGCGGCAAGAGTATTGACAGCTATGGTTTGCTTCTTTTATGCTTCGCTCAAGTTCTGTCCCGATTTTGTGTTGTGAAGCACTGATGAGAAATCGCACTCCCAGGAGTGATTCGATTTAGAACTGCGATTGTCCTTTTGTTCCAAACGACTTGCGAGGAGGAACGTAGAAACGAGATGAGTATTAGTGAAATTGCAAAACACATTAGCCCGTCCGCTACACTCAAGCTGAATGAAACGGCTGCCATTCTCCGAGCGAAAGGAGAGCCAGTCATTCACCTTGGTGGTGGTGAGCCCAAGAGCAAGCCGCCCATCGACGCGCTTGTTGCTGCGGGAGGGATGTTACAGTCCGGCGAAATCCGGTACACTCCGCCGGATGGGGTCCCTTCTCTAAAGAAAGCGATTATCCGCTACACGGAGGAGTTTTATGACCGGATGGTTGAGCCTGGGAATGTTATGGCGTCGAGCGGAGCTAAACAGTCACTCATGTGCATCCTCCAGGCGATCCTCAATCCCCAGGAGGAAGTGATCTTTCCTGCTCCGTACTGGGTGAGTTACCCGGAGATGGTTAAGCTCGTAGGAGCGATTCCGGTTCCGGTAACTCCGGAGGACGGCACGTTCCATCCGCGCCTTCATGACATTGAAAAGAAGGTAACGAGCTACACGAAGGCTGTCATCATCAACAGCCCGAACAACCCGTCCGGCGTTATGTACTCGAAGGAATTCATCGCCGAGATCGTTGAATTCTGCGAGAAGCGCGGAATCTATCTGCTGTTGGACGACATCTACCACCGCCTTGTTTTCGGGGATGCGAAGCCGATAAATGCCTGGGAATTCGCAAAGGACAAAACCGAGAATTCGAAGCTGGTCATCATCAACGGTGTATCGAAGCAATACGCCATGACGGGTTTCCGGATCGGATGGGCTGTTGCGAACAAGGAGCTAATAAGGGTCGCAACGGATATCCAGTCACATCAGACATCCGGCCCCTCTGCGCTCCTGCAGCATGCTGCAACCGCGGCGTTGAGCGGGCTTCAGTCCTGCGTGGAAAGCCTTCGGTTAACGCTTGAGAACAACTCCCGGATAATGGTTCAGAAGCTTAAGGCGTTCGACGGCATACATATAACTCCACCCAATGGCACTTTCTACTGCTTCCCCGATTTCAGCGTGTACGGCAAGGATTCCGTAAAGGTCTCGAAGTTCCTGCTCGACAAGGTACTTGTCGTTACCGTACCTGGCGTCGAGTTCGGAATGGAGGGATTCCTTCGGCTTTCCACTTGCGGCGCCATCAAGGACATCACCGAAGGTATTGAGCGAATGAAGTGGGCGCTTGACCCGAATTCGCCGGACGAGCTCTACATCGGCGAACTAAAACTCGTGAGGGACTGGGCATGACGAAATATCTTAAATTCGATACTCCTGCGGTAAAGCAGTCGACTGATCTTAAAAGCGATTACGGGCTGAAGAACCATGGGTTTATCGAACTCGATGAAGTGTTCTGGAATCTGCCTACATCCGCGCTCTACGAAGAAGCCGTTTTCAGGAACGAGGGGAACATCGTATGCGGCGGTCCACTCATCGTCAACACCGGCAAGTGGTCGGTGCGAGCGGCACAGGACAAATACTGCGTGAAAGAGCCGTCCACCGAGGACAACATATGGTGGGGCGAGCACAACCGTCCGTTCGCCCCCGCAAAGTTCAACGCGCTCTTCGCGCGGGTACAGGCGTATTTCCAGGGCGAGGAGCTGTTCGTGCAGGACTGCTATGTCGGCGCGGACCCGGATTACAGAATGCCTGTGCGAATCATCACCGAAAAGGCATGGCAGAGCCTTTTCGCCCGCAACATGTTCATCACCATCAGAAACCAGGACGAGCTCAAGCGGTTTGTTCCGGAGTTCACGCTTATTGCGGCAACAGGCTTCAAAGTAGATCCGCGCATAGACGGAACGCGCACAGATACCGCGATCATCGTCAACTTCGAGAAGCGAATGGCCATTATCTGCAACTCGTCCTATGGCGGTGAAGTCAAGAAAACCATTTTCACCGTGATGAACTACCTGTTGCCGCTGCAGGGCGTGCTTTCGATGCACTGTTCGGCTAACGTGGGCAGCAAGGGCGACGTGGCGCTGTTCTTCGGACAGTCGGGTACGGGGAAGACCACGCTTTCCGCCGATCCGGGGCGCAAACTAATCGGCGACGACGAACACGGTTGGAGCGATACCGGCATCTTCAACATCGAGGGCGGATGCTATGCGAAGGCGATCAGGCTCTCTTCCGAGCACGAGCCGCAGATTTACGACTGCACGCGCAGGTTCGGCACGATCCTCGAAAATGTCGTGTACGATCCGACAAGCCGCAGGGTCGACCTCGACGATGACCGCTTCACGGAGAATACGCGGGCGGCCTACCCGCTGGAGAACATCCCGAACGTGCTTGAAGGCAGTGTGACGAAAACCCATCCGAAGAACGTCATCTTCCTTACATGCGACGCGCAGGGAGTGATGCCGCCTATCGCCAGGCTGAATCCCGACGAAGCCCTCTACCATTTCATCAGCGGCTACACCTCGAAGATTGCCGGCGCCGAAATCGGACTCGGTATCGAGCCGGAAATAACCTTCAGCGCATGCTTCGGCGCACCGTTCATGGTGCATCATCCCTACAAGTATGCGAACCTGCTGAGGCAGAAGATAGCAAAGCACGGCACGCAGTGCTGGCTCGTCAACACCGGCTGGGTGGGCGGCAAATTCGGCGTGGGCAAGCGGATTTCGATCCGGCATACGAGGAATCTGCTTAACGCGGCGCTCGACGGCAAACTCGACAAGGTCGAATACCGCAAGGACAAGCTGTTCGGTTTCGAAGTACCGCTGACCTGCCCGGATGTCCCGCCTGACGTGCTAACACCGGAAGCTGCTTGGGGGAACAAGGACGAATACTGGAAGAAGTACGATGCGCTCGCAGCGCGCTATATCGAGAACTTCAAGGCATTCGCTGTGGACTATCCGCCTGAAGTCACCGCTGCAGGCCCGAAACGGATGAGGAAATAGCGTACCGACGCAATACGTCGCGATGTGAGAACAAGCGCGGGCGCCATCCGTGCAGGGCTGTAAACGTGTGGTGCGCTCCGATTCTGCACGACGCCATTATATCACCGGGGGGGGTGGGAGATTGAGGAGCGATTGGCGGGATGAGCGGGAGTTTGGTATAATAAAATGAGCGAAACTTCACCGATTACGATCAAGCGAAAATAATGGGTGAAGGTTGGAGGCTGATATGGCAGAGCCTGTAGAGCACGGGGATGCAATGGGAGAAATTCGCACAGCTTGGCTCGATAATTGGAAGCACAAGCGCGAGGCTGTTTATAAAGCCGCCGTCGATCTCGTATCCACCCGCCTGGACAAAGCAAAAAGTGTTTGACTTATTTGGAGGTGATTTGATTGCAAAGAATTACGCTTACGCAGTTCATTGATTACATTTTTGAGGCGCCACACAAACGCAAAGAGGTTGTGAAGAAGATAAAGCACAAGGATCAGATGTTCAGCTACTACGAACCTTTCAAACGTGCGGTAAGGGAATATCATTACGAGGAAGGCGATAGGCAAGCTCTTTCCAGTTGTTGGAATTTGGGCACCAACGATGCACAGAAACGGCATCTCAAAGCTTGCGTTGATGGTTACTTGCGGTGGCTCGATAGGGTAAAACCATCACCTATCGAAGTTCCATTCACGGAATATCCGATTGGCGGCCTTGCCATTCGAATTAATCCTGATGTAGGCCTGGGGTTTCGCGGTTCTAATTACGCTCTAAAGTTGTACTTGAAAGAAAAAACTCCGCCTGCTGGATACGATAAGCTGCTTACTGCGTTGATGATTGTTGCGCTTGGTAATGGGCGTATTTCTGACCCCAAGCCTCGCATTCTGGCGGTGAGAGATCCAGCCAACATCTTCCGCGCTCCCGCCCATCCTGAATCTCACATCGCAACTTTGGAAATGGAAAGCCGGAGTTTTCTCGATTGGTGGGCGCAGGTGTAGACTGCCGGCAGAAGGCAAAGTGTGTATACTAATATGTTGGCTTAAATACAGTATTTGAGTGAATCTTGTTCAAATCCGGAGGTGCTTGCTTTGTACCTAATGTACGTCGATGAAAGCGGAGACAGCGGTCTCGGCGGATCGCCGCTCTATGTTCTATGTGGCGTGGTTGTGCACGAATTGCGCTGGCTGCAGAGCCTTGACCAGATTATTGACTTCAGGCGGCGTATGAAACAGATGCACGGGCTTCCAATGCGGGAAGAAATTCACGCCGGGCAATTCATTCAGAACCAGAGAGCACTTCCCGGCATTCAAAAGCACATTAAACTTGGAATCATGCGGGCTTTTGCGGATGAGCTTGCAACGATGCCTGATTTAAGTGTGATTACCATTCTAATAGATAAACGCAACAAACGGACCGGTTATGACGTGTTCGAAATGGGCTGGAAGGCGCTGCTGCAACGCTTTGAAAACGGGATTGTGAATCGCAATCTAAAAGGACCGCAAAACCCGGATGAGCGCGGAATAATCCTCCCGGACAACACTGATACGAGGAAGGTAACAAAGATTCTACGCAAAATGCGCCGATTTAATCAGATTCCGGCCAGAGGCGGCGGTGCAGGTAGAAACGCTCCACTCCAAATGATAGTTGAAGACCCCAGTTTCCGGGATTCAAAAGATTCGTATTTCATACAAGCGGCTGACCTTGGCGCGTTTCTGCTGTATCAGAAAGAGTTGCCCTGCAGCTATATAAGGCGCAAGCATGCTGCTAATTATTTTGACCGGCTCGGACCAGTTCTTTATCGCGAGGCATCGAGAACGGATACGCAAGGAGTTGTAAGACTATGAAGACGAAAAAATGGGGGCGTTTCCGCCCCGGGGGAGTCCGTTCGCCCCATGTGGAGGAGTCCAGACTCATTGAAACTATACCACAAAAGTTTACATATGTCAACAATACTACCAAAATATAGAATGAGGGCTATTTGTCCTAAAGGCGATCCGATTCCATGCCGCACGGCATAATCAACAGCCAGCAAGTGAAGCTTACGGAGAGTAAGCCGGTGATTCGCCCTATCCTTCCCCTTCCTCCATCGGCGGTGATTCCTCGCCATCATCCCCCGCACCTTCCTCGCCATCCTCTTTCTCCCCCGCGTCCCCGGCTTCATCCCCCGTATCCGGGGCGGTTTCGATTTCGGTGAGGAGGTCTTCCACGAGTCCGGTGCCCGATTCGCCCGGCTCGGTTTCGCCGGATTGTCCGAGGCGGCTGTACGTGCGCTCGAAGCTGTCCTCGCTCCATTCCACGCCCTCGGCCATCTCGTACCTGATCACGATCTCGTCGTCGCTGATTCTCGTAAACGTGCGCCGCTCGCGGTAGTCGTGGCCGTAGCCGAGCGGCGTTTCGAAAACCCAGACCTTGCTGGGCACCACCATCTTGCCTTCCATCACGACCCGCCAGCCGCCGCTCGTGTAAACGTCCATGTACAGATACTCGCCGCCCTTGTCCCACCCGACGAGCCATAGCTCGGTGAAACCTTCGCCGCCAAGGGGGTCGCTCGCGTGAAGAACGATCTTCATAACGCCGCGTTCGAGGATGGGGCTTGCGGAGAAGGTCTCGAAGCTCGGCGGATCGGATTCACTCATCGCCCAGTCGCCGGCGATAAAAGCAAACCTTGCATACGAAAGAGGATTCTGCTCGGCGGAGGCCGCACCGCATAAAAGCAGGCACAGCGACAGAACGACCTGCGCCGTAACAGCGAATAAAAAACATCCTGGCCGGTCTACAAAACTCATCGCAACCACGCACCTTCAGGAAAAGCGATTAGCCGTTTCACTCGAATGCGATTGTACACGAACAGGCCGCGGTTATGAAATTCCGCAGAAAGCCGGATAGGAAATTTGCATCCGCGCGCGATCATGGGCGCGCTTTGCGCGCGAAAATGCAAGATCGCGGGCGCGAAAGAGCGGGATCGCGCGCGCGGAAATGTCGTATGCGCGCGTGTGCCGAATCGCCGAAATGCGCGGTTATCTGCTATAAACTACCGTTGTGGCGACGTACTACATCTTCGGGAAGGACGATCTGCTCATTCGAGAGAAGGTTGAGGAATGCCTGGCTCTGCCCGAGTACAGCCGCCATTTCGCGGGCGAGCTTTCGTTCGACGGGCTCATCGAGATCATATCCGCAACGGACCTTTTCGCACTGGAGGAAGCGCACTGGATCGACGGCGTGAAGGCGCTCGGCATAAGCAAAAGCGACGTTGAACGCCTCGAAAAGGCCATCCGCGAGTGCGCTCCGAACAAGTTCGTCGCATTCAGCCAGAATACGAACTTCAAGGACTGGCGCGACGTGAAGAAGTACGAGTCGAGCGCAGCACACAAGCTCCTCGATGAAGCCGCGTCGGAAACGTACAACCTGACGAAACTCACGTACCCGAACGTCGTCGTGGACTGGACGCGCGCTCGCGCGCGAAAACACGGCCTCGTTATAAGTTATGCAGGTGCGGAAATTATCGCAGAGGCGAGCGCCCACCTTCCGCAACTCGTTGATGCAGAGCTAAGGAAGATCGCGCTCCTCAAAAAGAGCGACAAGCTCCAGGAAGTGCCGGAAAGCCTGATCAAAAAGCACATATTCCCCATCCCCGCCGAGCGCATATTCAGCTATCTCGACGCGCTTCTCGAACGCAGGGATATGGCGGTCGATATGCTTGCGGAGATATTTGAACTCGGCGGCAGCGCGTCCGGCGTGCTCGCGATGGCTTTCAAGAAACTCAAGCTTATCAGCCAGTGCATCGATGAAAATCCCTATAACGTACCCGAAGTCAAGCGGATGTATCCGTCGCTCAAAACGAGGTTTATCGCGCAGGTAAACGGATGGGAGCGCGATCAGATTGCGCGCGCACTGGAACTTGTGGGCGAAACCGATTTTCGCTTGAAAACTGCCGGCGTTCCAGATTATGATTTACTTGCCACTTTTACTGTGGAGGTTATGAACCTGTGAGCAGAGCACGAGAGCTTATGCTTCGCCCGCGCGACGAATGGCGCACGCTTCTGCTCATCATACTTTCCTCGAACCACATGGACGAGCCGGAATAGGCAATGCCGCCGCAAAAATGAACGGCGGCGGACAAACGATGATCGAGCACTTGTGTAAACGTTACATTTCCAAATGTCAAAGGAGAAATATCGATGTATTTGAGTATGAAAAAGGAATTATCTTCCGACGAAAAAGAACGGCTTATCGCCGAAACCTTTAGGAACTACAGCGAATATCTCAATCCGGGCTTTATCGGTTCGAAGAAAAGCGCCGAGTCCAGGGAAGTGGAATGGCGAGGTGACGGTGCGCTAATGTACGACGTGCACGACAAACCGTTCATCGACTGTCTGGCGGGATACGGAGTGTTCGTCCTCGGACACCGTCCGAAGCCTGTGATCGATGCAGTTGTGAGCGTCTATGAGAGGATGGGGCTTTACAGCCAGGAACTCCTTAATCCGCTCCAGGGCGAACTTGCGAAGAAACTCGCCGAAATCACGCCGGGTGATCTGAAGTACACCTACTACCATCTCGGAGGCGGCGAATCGAACGACGCGGCCATCAAACTGGCGCGTGGGTACCACCGCACCATCAACAAGGAGGATCGCTACATACACGTTACATTCAGGAACGCTTTCCACGGAAAAACCTTCGGCGCACTATCCGCCACAAGCCGGCCTTCTCTCAAATACCGCTTCCTTCCGCTCGTACCGGGCATAAACGAGCCGGGGACAGTTGCCGAGTTCAACGATCTCGACAGCTTTGAACGCGTGATGGCGAACGTCGGATGGAAGACCGCGAGCGTTATCGTGGAGCCGGTGCAGGGCGAAGGAGGAATCATCGTCCCAAGCGACGAGTTCCTCCCGGGCGTGCGCGCGATTTGCGATAAATACGGCGCGTTGCTCCACGTGGACGAAGTGCAGAGCGGATTCTGCCGCGCTGGGAAAATGTTCTGCTGCGAGTACACGAACGTTTCACCGGACATTATGACGCTCGCCAAGGCGATGAGCGGCGGCGTTTTCCCGATAAGCGCAACGATTGTGAACCGGAAGGTCATCGATGCCGCGGCGGAAAATCCGTGGTACTACACGAACACGTTCGCGGGGAGCGCGCCCGGATGCGCGGCCTCGCTCGCTGCGATCGATATGATGGAACGCGAGAACATCGCCGAGCAGAGCAGAATGAAAGGCGCGCACCTCATCAGTGAGCTTAAGAAAATCGCCGGCGAGTTCCCGGGTGTGATCAAGGATGTTCGCGGAATCGGACTATGGATCGGCGTTGAGTTCGAAAGCGAGGAATTCGGGAACAACGTTTCCAGAGGACTCTTCGAACGCGACGTTCTCACCGCACATACGATCAACAACCCGCGGGTCATGCGGCTTCAGCCGCCGGTGGTCATCACGAACGAGCAGCTCGATAGTGTTGTCGAGCGATTCAGGGATACGGTGAAAGCGGTCAAGGCCAAGGCGAAGTAGCATAAGGATTTCGAGCGGAACACCTTGTCGGACAGAATATTGCGGTTTATGCCTTAAGTCTTACGCGCTGCTCGGTCTGTCGTTCTTACCCGAAAGCATCCTTGCCTGGTAATCCTGCTGAAGAGGCTCGATTATCGTCTCGAGCGCCTCACCGGACAGCATTTGCGTAAGGTTGTGTTGCGTTAGTCCGATCCTGTGATCCGTGACGCGGTTTTGCGGGAAATTGTACGTGCGTATTTTCTCACTTCTCTCGCCTGTACCGATCTGCTCTTTTCGGTCCGCAGCGCGCTCTCGTGCAAGGCGCTCCTGCTCAATCTTGTAGAGATGGCTTCTCAGGATTTTGAGCGCTTTCTCCTTGTTCTGAAGCTGGCTCCGCTCATCCTGGCACGAGACTACAACCCCGGTCGGAATATGAGTGATGCGGATCGCGCTCGACGTCTTGTTCACATGTTGTCCGCCTGCACCGCTCGCACGGTAAGTGTCGATCTTCAGATCCTTCTCGTTGACTTCGATATCCACATCCTCCGCCGCCGGGAGAACCGCGACCGTGACCGTACTCGTATGAATGCGCCCCTGCGATTCGGTGGTGGGAACACGCTGAACGCGATGCACACCGCTCTCGAATCTGAGGAAACGGTAGACGTTCCGCCCGATTATCTCGCTGGTCACCTCTTTTATCCCGCCCAGCCCGATCTCGCTCGCTTCAAGAACCTTGAACCGCCAGCCTTTTATCTCGGAATAACGCTGGTACATCCTGAAAAGCTCGGCAGCGAAAAGCGATGCTTCATCGCCCCCCGCCCCCGCGCGGATTTCGATGATCACGTCCTTCTTGTCGTTCGGATCGGTCGGTGTGAGAAGCACCTTCAGATCTGCCTCGATTCTTTCAAGTTCGCCCGCGAGGCGCAAATTATCCTCTCGCAGCATTTCGAGAAGCTCGTCATCATCCCCTCTCTCAAGCTCGGCCATATTCGTTTCGTGCTCGTCCTTAAGCTTGAGATACTTGCGATAAGGCACAATGACTTCATTCAACTCCGCAAACTCCTTGCTCTTCTTCACGAAAAGCTCGCGGTTCTTTATGACCTGCGGATCCGCAAGCTCGTTTTCAAGTTCGGCGTGTTTCTTCTCGATCTCCTCAAGCTTGCTCCACATTCTTCTCACCTGCAATTACTTCTCTCGCAGCGTCTTTTGCGGCGACTTCACCGCCGGACTTCTCGTCATCCGAAGGCTCGTCCACGCGCTCGATTTCACGACCTCCTTTCTGCGGCTCACCCATGAAATGCACCTTTGTCTCAAACGAGAAATCCGATGCACTTATTCCTTCCTCGACCACGCGCACACGCATCAGACTCGCAAGTCCGCATTCGAGCTGCCCGCGGTCGGGTTTGCGCGTCGTCAAACGCTGGAAAGCCATCCCGAACCTGAGGAACCAATCCACGACAGCCACGCTCCTGTACTTGAATGCGTGCTTGATTATTTCGTAGCTCAAACCTGAGAGTAGCGGGACAACCGCTATTCTCGTCACGAGCCTGAGCCAGAGCGGCGGCCAGGAGAGTCCGGGGTAAAACGCGCTCACGATCGCGGCATCCACAAGGCTCATCAGGATTATCATCAGCACGACCATAATCACGATGAAGCTCGTGCCGCATCGGGGGTGTAGAGTGTCGAATCCCCGGATGAAATCGAGGCTATGGTTCTTCGAGTCCGCCTCGTGCGCGTTAATGACGGTGTGCTCCGCACCGTGGTATTCGAACACTCGGCGGATCTCGGCGAGACGCGACACGAAAACGATGTAGAGGACAAATATCGAAAGCCTGATGAGTCCTTCGATAATGTTCTTGAAGATAAGCGCTCCCGTACCGCCTGCATCGTTACCGAGGGTTCCGAGAAACCCGATTTTGCCCAATCCTCCCACTGCCCACGTCGGCGCCGCCTTGAATATGAAAATCGCGAATGCAAACGAGAAAGCGATGATCAGCCAGTCGAGTATCTTGTTTTTCTTCGTCGGCTCTTCGCCGAGATGCGTAACCGCGAAACGATCCGCACTCAGGTTGAGCGCCCACATTCCAAGCCCAAGCATGTCCCAAAGGAGGAAGAATCCGCGGATTACAGGGGCTTCGGTGATAATACGAGGGAAACTCGATTTGAGCGGACGGTCGTACACCTCTATTTCGCCTTGCCCCGTGCGGATGGCGACCGAGGCGAAGGCTTTGCCCTTCATCATCACGCCCTCTATCACCGCCTGGCCTCCGTACGGCGTTGGTGCGGCCTGCGCGTCAGTCGCATCATCCGCATCGTCGAGTGCGGAGCCGCTTTGTCCGGTTTCAGGATTATCCTGAGCGTTTTCCTCGGCCGCGGTTATCCCGGCTGCCGCGGTGAACGGCAGAGCTAGAAAAAAAGACAGTTTTTCAGTAAAATTCCACATAATTTGTACTCTCTCAAGGCTTCAACATATCACAGCATTTCGCGGCGAAAAAACGGGTTTGGAGCGATGAACGGGGACTCGGTTTCAATCCTCATCCGCAACCGCGCGCGGACGCAACGGCAGGATAGTGTGATGTGGATTCGGGTCGCTATTTTTCCTTTTTGGATTTCGCGGCGCGGGCTGCGCGGCGCTCAAATTTCTCGACGCGCCCCGCGGTGTCAACGATCGTGCGCTTGCCTGTGAAGAACGGGTGGCACGCGCTGCAGAGGTCGAGCCTCATTTCCTTGCGCGTGGACAGCACCTTGTAGGTCGCCCCACAGGCGCACTTGACATCGATTAATTCTGTTTTTGGATGAATACCAGGCTTCAAAACGACCACCCCGCCTTCGACGGCGGCAACCAAATTAACAAAAAAATCGCCTTGCGGCGACGACAAGCAATCCGAAAGCTGGAATTATACCCGCAAATCCGGATTTTGCAAGCAGTCGGGGCGAAGATCGTCAACTTCCCGCCCTTACATCCGACCTGGCACTCACCAAGAAGATTATCGTCCGCCGCGCAGGATATTTCAGGTACCTGGCTGGTTAAGTAGATACCATCCAGCCCTGAGAACGAAGCAGATTTCCATCACCGGCATCGGGCTACATGGTATAATTTCATAAAGAAGCTGGACTCGCAGCAGACCACACGGTTCCAGTTCGATCATACCTACGACGGGCTGGTGAACCTGAATAGTTGCAGCACTTCAGGATACAGAACGATATGGGTGAATTCAAAAATCGAAGGAGCAGCGTAAACGGGATCGAACCGTTCTGGAAGCTGGTAAAGCCCCTTTCTTGACAGCGAAGAGACCGGCATCGAATCAGGGCACATTTTCCTGCAATCGGCCAATCCCCGCGTTCTCTTGGTATAATCTTGTGAGCGATATCGGGTTGGAGAGCTTTGATGCAAGGCGGATGTTTGGCCAGGCTTTGCTTTTCAGCGGTCGTGAGACCGATCGTCGCCGCCCTGGCGATATACGCGATCATCTACATCGCGGGGGGCGCGATCGCGTCGCGATCCTGCATAATCGCGCACGCGATTGCAGCACCGGAAGAAGTGTGGAAACGTGTCGCCGACCTCGACCGCGACGGCCATCTCGAAACGGTGCAGGCATACTTCATACCCATAGCCGCTGACAGCCCCGGCGCCGCCCAGTCCGGCATCGGCCACATCAAGATTTTCAGCTACGTCGGGGAGATGATCTACCACGGCACGATAGGCAGCGCCGATGAGGGCTTCTACTACCTCGGATTCGACCGCGGGCTTATTAAGGACATAAACGGCGACGGATTTCCCGAATTGGTCACCACCTGGAAGATCAACAGCGCGGGCGAGCTCGACCTCGCCGTTCACCAGATGCACGAGGGCGCGCTCACATTTTCGTTTCTCGGATTACTCGGCGGCGGGAAGCGCGCTGAAATCGGGCTGGCATTCCTCGATTATACGAGACTTTCACGTGAATACCTTTCGTACTTCTCACCGCTTTCAAAGAGCGCCAGGCTCGATGTCACGCCGGGATCTCTTCTGCCTATAGGCGGCCCTTCACTCTCCCGCATCATCTCCGTGGACAAGGTGGAAGGCGGCTATTCGCTCCATATCGACTGCTCAGGCAGCCTCGACTGCTACCTCTTCACCGACGAGATGGGACGCATAATAGACGTGATGGTTATGCTTCCCGCAGGCGATCTCGGTGCTGTCGGCTATTCCCAGCCCGTAAGATACGCAGCCCTAAGCCCCGAGCGCCCGACCGTGAGGCTAACAGGTGACTTCGTGGAATGGCTGAACATGCCGTCCGCGGGACTCAAGCTTGGCAAGAGCACGCTCTCCGAGCTTCTGGCGGGCAACGATACCGGCCAGGTTTTCGTGGATATCGCGGATTCGCACTTCGAGGTGAGCATCTTTGCAGACGGCGGCGCACTCGACGCAGCATTCAAATTGAGGCGCCCCGAAAGGGACTTGCGGCTCATCTCATCACCGAGTCTCCTTCCCGCGGAGGCACCGGAAGAACCCGAAGATGAGCAGGATGCAGAGCCGGATGAAACGGAACCCGTGGGAGAAGCGCATATACTGATTTGGCGCGATGCGGACGATGAAGAGGAAACATCGGAAGAATCCAACACTGACGCCGAAGCCCGGCAGGATGATGATGACGTTGTTTATGCTGAAGATACCGGCCTGCCTGAACGTGAAGTTCCCGACGAGATAACGATGGCCGTGCTCCTCGACGCGCTCGCGGGTGAATCGGCGAAACTTCCAGTCGCAGATGACGCGTACAACAATCCGCTTATTCCGGTGCCCGTTATAGATATCGACGCAGTGGCTATCGCCGCCGAAGATAGCGAACCACATGCGGATGCAGGTGATTCCGGGAATATTGTGGTCATTCCAGCATTGCCGAATATCGAACCTGGCGTACAAGTTGTAATAACCTGGATCGTCAGCAAGAGCATCGTGCCCGGCGAAACCGTGGACTTCGAAAATGAGGAAAAAACCTTCGAGTGGCTTTCAGACGGAACGGTAATCGGCGTGCGGGTCGAGATTGCGGAATAGCTGCCCTATCCGAAAAGATCTTTCCACGCGTGCGTTGTACAGGTTCCCCGAGATCGCAAGCGCCGTGCGGTTCCCCGCCGAATCGTACGTGTGATCGAACTGGAACCGGGTGCCCGGCTGCGAGTCCACCATCTTCTCCTGCTTGATCCGGCTGAGCCTGTCGAACGCGATGAGGTACGTATCGCCCGTCATAGTAGATGCGCGCTCGTACCAGCACGTGTCTCAGCGAAGCCCATCAGCGCAGACCGACCACATGTATA
>JAGGVC010000080.1 GCA_021158185.1 bacterium
GATGATGTGAGGCGGTCGGATGAGACAGTATCTATTTCAAGAGAGCGCCCTTTCCAGGGCGCAAAAGGTGAAAAGACGGTCGGATTACCCGATGCACCGAGGAATCGACGCTCTCTTGTTTGTGGTTTGCGCGCCTCAATCTGCCGAATAAGCTCATCACGGATCATCGCAAACACATCGGGATCAACCGCGACTTCCCCCGGCGGTTCGTAGGCTTCGATCTCCGCGATGACTTGCGCGAGCGAGCGAGTGATTGGCTCAATACCGCCCGCATCCTGCGATGGATGATTCCCGATTTCTGCCAAAAGAGACTCGGTTACGTTTGCGCCTGAAGCTCCGCCTTTGCACGCCGCGGCAAATAAAAGGATGATTGCGAGTAGTACAAACGGAATGAATGTGAGGCGGAACGCGCGGTAAAATGCCATTACACGACCAAGCATTGTCATCACCACCAGAATAAGAATTTCGCATATGAATGCAGTGAATTATAACTTCGATTGGGAAGAAACGCAAACGAGGGCGGATGAAGCAGTTGCGTGGGTTCGGCGGGATGCGAAGTCGTCCGCGATCCTACTTCGCCACGATGTTTGCGATTCTGCCGGGGACGTAGATGAATTTCTTTATTTCCTTGCCTTCGATCCACTTGGCGATGGTCTCGTCAGCAAAGACGATTTCCTTCACCGAAGCTTCGTCCGCGTCCGCCGGGACAATCGCGCGCGCGCGCGGCTTGCCGTTGATCACGACGCCGATCTCGATTGTATCCGTCGCGATGAGCGATTCGTCGTGAGCGGGCCACGGCGCGTGCATCACGAAGCCAACGCCTCCGAGCGCTTCCCATATCTCTTCTGCGATGTGCGGTGTGAAAGGCGAAAGAAGCCCCGAAAGTGTTTTGAGCGCGCTCTCGAATGCTGCAATAACAGGCTTGATTTCCCCGGCGTCGGAAGTATCGCCGCTCACAGTCTTCACAGCCGCGGGCGCGATCTCGTTCGCGAGGATCGGCGCAAGGAAGTTCACAAGCTCCATCATTTTCGCAATCGCAGTGTTGAACTGCATCCGCCCGATGTCCTCGGTTACGCCCTTGATCGTCGTGTGCTCCATACGGCGGATTTCGGCGACTAGCTCCGGCTCGGCGTGCGAGATAGAAGCGGACAGCTCCTTGATGCGTTCTCGCGCGTTCCAGAACTCCGCGAACATCCGCCACAGCCGTTTCAGGAAGCGGTGGCAGCCCTGGACGCCCTCGTCCTGCCATTCGAGGTCGCGCTCGGGCGGGCCTGCAAACAGGCTGAAGAGCCGCGCAGTATCCGCGCCGTAATCCTCGACCATATCGTCCGGGCTCACGGTGTTGCCGAGGCTTTTCGACATCTTGGCGCCGTCCTTGTAGATCATCCCCTGCGTGAAAAGCACGTCGAACGGCTCCGCGAAGTCGAGGACGCCCGCCTTGTTGAGCACGCGCGTTATGAAGCGCGCGTACATCAGGTGGCCGACCGCGTGCTCTATCCCGCCGATATAGCAGTCGACAGGCATCCAGTGGTTAACGACATCGCGCCCCGCGATCTCGGCTTCGTTCTTCGGATCGCAGTAGCGCAGGAAGTACCACGCGCTGTCCAGAAACGTCGTCATTGTATCGGTTTCGCGCCGCGCGCGCGCGCCGCACTTCGGACAAACGCACTCGACGAACTCGTCAACGTATGCGAGTGGGCTGCCCCTGTCGCGCTTCTCCATATCCACCTTCTCAGGCGGTGGGAGTAGGACGGGCAGATTCTCAAGCTTTTCGGGAACGTGTCCGCATTTTTCGCAGTAGACCATCGGAATCGGGCAGCCCCAGTAGCGCTGGCGGCTCGCCGTCCAGTCCTTCAGTCGGTATTGCGTTTCGAAGCCGCCAAGCCCCGCAGATTCGAGGTCGCGGCTGAGCTCATCGATCCCATCCTCGCTCGAAAGCCCGTCGTATTTATCGCTGTTCATCATTATGCCGTAGCCGGTGAACGCGTCGTCCTCGGTCCATTCGCCCTCGACAGGCCGGATAACCCATTTGATCGGAAGGTTGTATTTCTTTGCGAACAGGTAATCGCGGGAATCGTGTGCGGGCACGGCCATAACCGCGCCTGTTCCGTAATCCATCAGTACGTAGTCGGCGATGAAGAGCTTCACGCTCTCGCCTGTGAGCGGATGCACGCAGTCCACGCCGAGCGACAGCCCTTTCTTCTCGCGGCCCTCGGCTGTGCGCTCTATCACGTCCACCTTGGCAGTCTCGGCAATGAACGCCATAATCTCTGCGCGCTTTTCGTCGTCCACGATTTCCATTATCCTTGCGACGAATGGATGCTCCGGCGCGAACACGAGGAACGTCACGCCGTAGAGCGTGTCTATGCGCGTTGTGAACACGTCGATTTTCTCGCCGATTGCGGGCAAATCGAAGCTCACGCGCGTACCCTCGCTCTTGCCGATCCAGTTTTTCTGCATCGTCAAGACGCGCTCCGGCCAGTTCTCAAGCTCATTCAGTCCGTCGAGAAGCTCGTCCGCGTATGCCGTGGTTTTGATGTACCACTGTTCGAGTTTCCGCTGCGTTACGATCCGCCCGCAGCGCCAGCACTTGCCCTCCTGCGCCTCGTCGTTCGCGAGCACACCGTGTTCCTCGCACCAGTTCACGGGCATCTCCTTGCGGTAGACGAGCCCCATCTCGTGGAACTTGATGAAAAGCCACTGCGTCCACTTGTAGTAATCGGGGCGGCTCGTTACGACGATCCTGTCCCAGTCGTAGCTGAAGCCCATCATCTTCATCTGGCGGATGATGTTCTCTATGCACTCCTCGTTCCACTCGCGCGGGTCGACGCCGCGGTCGATCGCGGCCTGCTCTGCGGGAAGCCCGAAGCTGTCGAAGCCGATGGGGTGAAGGACACTTCTGCCCTTTTTCCAGTTAAGCCTGGCCATCACGTCGCCGAGCGTGTAATTCCGCATGTGCCCCATGTGCATGTAGCCCGACGGGTAGGGGAACATTTCGAGCAGGTAATACGGCTCCTTTCCCTCGGTGAAGTCGTGCGCGGCGAACGCGCGCGCGTTCTCCCACTCGGCCTGCCACTTCCGCTCGATGAGCGTAAAATCGTAAACTTCCCTGATGGTTTTCGCTTCCACAACCGACTCCTGCACAAGATGAGCGCTCGCGCGCGACGAAAACATCCGCCACGCCCGTGCGCGAGGAATCATTATACCAATGAGCCGGATGTAGGGAGTGAACAGCGGGCTTGAGGACGCGCGCCGTAAACGGCGCTGTCCAAGAAAACCGTGTCAGCCGCCCGTTCAACGGGTCAATCCCATCGCGTTCTGGAGCCGAGGCTTCAGCCTCGGAATGGGAGTTTTCGCATGTAGCGCGGGCTTCCAGCAAGGAGCACGAGCGTCTCGCTTGTGAACATTAAACGACACAGACGGGACGTCCGTGCTACATGGAGACCGGCGCGCCACAATTGGCTTCAGAACTTACGGCCCCCAATATGCATACTTGAGATCGACGTTTGCCCCGCTATAGCTCACGTGCGGATATCCTCCCGAATCAATCGCAATTGAAGCGCCACGGCCCTCGCTGTCCACAGTTTCGATATGCCATTTACCGCCGACTCCATTGTCACCGCTGTCACCATACCCGTCAGGAGTCGGTTTCGATCTACTGCCATCAAAAGGTGGTTCCAATCCATCGCCCCCCCTGCCGCAGAATGCCGGTACAAAAAGCGCCAATGCAACAACAAGTAATATTGCCAATATAGCCAATGACTTGATAACCGAGCGCATTTCTACTTCTCCTAAAACGCAGCTCTGGCATACGAGCGATTCATAATATGCCTCCCTAGAGATGCGCTCTGAGAGCCCGAAATCCGCAATGTATTTTATCAAAGTTCGGGAAATTGCGCAACGACGCGCAGAACGCGCGATCAGCCGGATGACACGCGATTCTGCGCGAAACCCGCGATCGCGCGCGCGCGATCATTGCCGCGCGCGCGAAAATCCTGCCTCGCGCTCGTGCCTGTACCGCGCAATTGATATAATCTAGTTCGGGCACGGCTTTTCGGGTATAACTTATGTGACGGCTGGGCTTGCCCGATGCCTTGTGCAGGGATCGCAGAACCGGCTTGAGTCTTTGTTCTTGAGAATCTTATGAACCGAAAACTCGATGGCGACGGGAAGGACGGCGTACAGAGGCGTGCAGATGCGCTCCTCGTCTGCGCGTTCCCGCGCAATGCGAAGCACGCAGGCATTACCTACAACCGCGGCTGGA
The DNA here is from genome assembly GCA_021158185.1 of bacterium. Taxonomy (GTDB): domain Bacteria; phylum 4484-113; class 4484-113; order JAGGVC01; family JAGGVC01; genus JAGGVC01. Next base: position 4,265 of record JAGGVC010000080.1, read on the forward strand.
TGGTGGCCGAGTTCGAGGAGCTTGCTCGCAGCGCGGGATTCATGCCCATTGAAACGATCGTAATCAACTACGGGCGGATAAGCCCGGCGATATGGATCGGCAAGGGGCAACTCGACCGAATCAAGGAGAAAGCGGCTGAGCTGGAGCCGGAATTCGTCCTCGTCAATCTGAACCTCTCGCCCGTGCACCAGCGGAACTGGCAGCAGGAACTCGACTTGACCGTTTTCACGCGCCCCGACGTCATCTTCGACATTTTCGAGAGGAACGCTCATACTGCGGAGGGAAAGCTGCAAGTGGAACTCGCACGCCGCCGTTACGATCTTCCGCGCATCATGCAGATATTCGAGGAGCAGTCGGGCACGCGCGGCGGCATCGGAGTGCGCGGTTTGGGCGAAAAACTGCACCTCAAGACGCGCGGCGAAATCCGCGAACGCATCCACAAGCTTCAAAAGCGCCTGGATAAGATAGGCCGTGACAGGAAGCTTCGCAGCTCCTTGCGCGAGCGCTCGCCCATCCCCATCGTCGCGCTCGTCGGATACACGAACGCGGGCAAATCGAGTTTGCTCAACGTGCTCACGGGAAGCGCGGCGCTCGTGGATGACCGCTATTTCGCAACGCTCAACCCGACCGTGCGCCGCCTGACGATGCCGGGAGGAATGCAGGTGCTCGTGAGCGACACCGTCGGTTTCATCGAGGATCTGCCGCGTGAGCTGACTGCGGCGTTTCAGGCGACGCTCGAAGAGCTTGATCTCGCGGGCCTTATCGTGCACGTAGTCGATCTTTCCCGCCCGGACGCTGAAAATACGGTTGATGCAGCGCTCGAAATACTCGACGGGCTGGGACTCGGCGACATCCCGCGCATCACGATTCTGAACAAGTTGGATGCAATCTCGGATCCTGATATGCTTGCACTATTCCTTGAAAAACTGAGTCCCGCGGTTGCCGTAAGCTGCCTTCGAAAAACAAATATAATGACGGCTCTCGAACTGATAGAGAATTCGGTGAGGAGAGCGGTCGCAGTCAAGGCGTAACCACAACATGAAAGGTATTTTCGCCTAATAGTGACCGAGCAGGCCGTGATCCTTGGCGATGCGCTCGCTTGCAAGGTAGAAGAGCCAGCCGATTACGAGGTAAATGACCGAGTTGAAAACTAGGCTTGCGAGATTCAGTGCCACGGCCTGATCCGTCCACTGCCATCCGTCAACGACTAGGCCGCGGAGGAGCGTCATGCCGCGTGAGAGCGGGAATGTGTATGCGACCGTCTGCCAGCCGGGAGCAAGATTCTCGATAGGCGGGAATGCGAGGAAGAGAAAACCGAACTGGACGATCATGTTGAGCTGACCGAGCCGTTTGAATACAAGCGAGAGTCCGCCCATTATGAGTGCGACGCCCTGGATGCCGAGCGCTGCGAGCACGAGAACGAGAATCGCTGGCAGAATCGGAAAGCTGAGCCAGCGCCCCGTCGTCGCCATAATGAGCACGAGCAGGATCGCGACCGCGAGAAACGCAAAGACGAAGCCGGTAATCGAGCGGACCATGAGAATCACGACGAACCTGTAAGGCACGAGAAAGAGCTGTTCGAGAGTGCCAGTCACGGCCTCCATTTCGAGAATAACGCGGACCTGGTTCATTATCGCGATCGAGAAGAACCACATGCAGGTGCCGAGCACCAAGCTGTCGAGTGTGCGGTCGAGTCCCGGCGCAGCCTGCCCGAAGTTACCTGCCACGCCGTAGAAAACTCCGACAAAGAGAAGGTAGAGACTTATGATGCCCGTGAAGTAATCCACGGGATAACGGATGACCATCCACCATCTGCGGACGAATTCCGCCCAGGTGATGTTGAAAATGCAGGCGATGCCGGTCATTCCACATCACCTCCGCGCGCGCGCGCGTTCGTTCCTTCCGCACCTTCGCCCGTGAATGAGATGAACACGTCTTCGAGGTTCGGCACGGATTCGGAGAGCCGCTCTGGGATTACGCCCTGCGCTTCGAGCGCGCGTGTCAGCCGGAAAACATCCTTCGAGTCCTGAAGCTGGACGGTTACGAGAGCAAGGCCGGGTCTGCGTGATTCGCTGATCGTGTGCTCGAAACCGGAAAGAGCAAGCCCAACGCGCTCGATATCACTTGTGCGTGTTTCGAAAGTGTACGCCATTCGCTTGAAAAGCCCCATCAGCCCGTCGACCGTGTCTTCCGCGACGAGCTTTCCCTTGTTTACGATGCCGACCCGGTCGCTCACGGCCTGTGCGAGGTCCATCTGGTGCGTTGTCAGAAGGATCGCCTTTCCATGCTTGTGAGCAAGTTCGCGGAGCTTCACCTGGATCGCGCGCGCGGTTGCAACGTCGAGCCCGAGCGTGGGCTCGTCGAGAAGTAGGATTTCCGGATCGTGAATGGTCGCGGCCGCGAACGCGAGCTTCTGCTGCATTCCGCGCGAAAGCGTCTGCGCGGTCGCATGCCGCTTCTCATCGAGATCGAAGAACGAGAGCAGCTCGTCCGTCCGCCCGCCGATCTCCGAAGGCTTCATCCCCCTGAGCATTCCGAAGTACCTCAGGTTCTCGGAGACGGTCAGCCGAAAGTAGATGTTGCGGTTGCCTTCAAGCACTGCGCCCAGCCTGTACCGCCCGTCGCGCGCGCGTATCCCGCCCGGGATTTCCACGCTGCCCGCGCTCGGGCGCACGAGGCCGAGCATCATCTTTATCGTCGTCGTTTTTCCTGCGCCGTTCGGCCCGAGAAAGCCGTATATCTCGCCCCTTTCTATGCGCAGATCGACGCCGTCAACTGCAACAACCGGGCTTGCGCCAAGCGGAAAAATCCGCCTGAACTTCTTGGCAAGGTTGTGCGTGGCGATTTCGTACACGGGAGGATTATACAATTCAACCTGGATTATTCCGAACATTCGGCGCAGAGCGGATTGTTTTGCATAATGACGCTTCTGACTCCGCCCATTCGATTTGTAGATCATCCTGTTTCTACCGCGCGTGCGCCATTCCGCGCGGTGAGTTAGTCCATATATGTGTGATAAAATCTGAAGTTGCCGAAAATGCTCAATCGGGATGCGGTATGGAAACACGAGTGCAAGGAACGGAATCATTGATCAGGCTGCGAGAGGAGCTCGAAAAAAACGAGCGGGACATCCTCGCGTCGTACGCGATGCATTCGGGCGATACCGAGGGACGCGAGCATGAAGAAGCGCCGCCGCGCCACCGCACGCATTTCCAACGCGACTGGCATCGTATTACGCACAGTCAGGCTTTCCGCAAGCTCGAATTCAAGACCCAGGTGTTCATGTACGGCGAGGGCTACGAGACGGTGAGGAACAGGCTCACACACACCCTCGAAGTGAGCCAGATCACGACGAGCATATGCCGTGCGCTCGGGCTTAACGAAGACCTGGGGACGGCGATCGCGCTGGCACACGATCTCGGTCATCCTCCGTTCGGACATGCGGGCGAGATGATTCTCCAGGAACTCGTGCAGAGCTTCAATCACAACGTGCACGGTCTGCGCATCGTCCGCCAGCTCGAAACCCGATATCCCGATTTTCCAGGGCTTAACCTTACGCTTGAGACACTCGAAGGGCTTGAGAAACACGAAACGGATTACGACAAGGTTTACTACCGTTATTTCTTCAAAGACAAGATGCCCACGCTCGAAGCGCAGGTGGCGAGCATCGCCGATGCGATCGCGTATCGCAGCCATGACCTTGAAGACGGACTCGCCAGTGGTATTTTGAACGAAGCGGAGCTTAACGAAAACGGGCCTGAGTTGTGGAAGGTGCTCCGTGAAAGGCTTGGGAAGACCAGCGGAGCCGCACGCATGGCGCAGCTTTCCCGTCACCTGATCGACATTACCGTGAGCGATGCGCTTGAGGAAACGGGTCGCCGCCTGACTGCCGCCGGCATTAATTCCGTTGCGGATGTGCGGAATCATAAGGGCGTCATAGTAGGAATGAGCGACAGCCTTAAAAAGGCAGATTCCGAGCTTGGTGAATATTTGTACGAAAATTTTTACCTTGATTACCGTGTGGCGCGCATGAAGTCAAAAGGGCAAGGTATGATAAGCAGGATGTTTGAGGCGTTCAAGGGTGAGCCGGGGCTTCTGCCTCCGGAAGTGTTCGATCGTTACAGGGATGCAGATGAGAAGCGCACGAGCGAGCCCTTGAGGGTGATAGCGGATTATCTCGCGAGCCTGACCGATCGTCAGGCGATTGACGAGTACCGTAAACTATTCGACGTCGTTCCGAGGTAGATTTACACGGCAGGTTTCAAGGGAAGAATATGAAGCTTCGCAGGTTTCAGGATGCAGCGGTCGCAGGAGCCAGGGTGCTCGTGCGCGTCGATATCAACGTGCCGATGGAAGACGGCGAGGTGCTCGACGACACACGCATCAGGATGAGCCTGCCGACAATCGTGGAGCTTCTCGAAAAGGGAGCGCAGGTTATCCTCGCGAGCCACCTCGGACGGCCAAAGGGAGTTCGCGATGAGAAGTATTCGCTCAAGGCTATCGTGCCCGTACTGTCCGGGCTTCTCAACGAAGCACTCGAAACGAAGACGCTCCCGAAAGTCAGCATAAAGTTCCTCAACGATTGTCTCGGCTACAAGATCCTCTGGGCGATCAACCAGCTCGATCCGGGAACCGTGATCCTGCTTGAGAACACGAGGTTCCACCGTGAAGAGAAACGAAACCAGCGGATTTTCGCGATGGGTATGGCGTCTCTTGCAAACTGCTTTGTGAACGACGCGTTCGGAAGCTGCCACCGTGCGCATGCATCCACCGAGGGCATCGCACATTTCCGCCCGGCATACGCGGGCTACCTCGTGCAGAGAGAGGTCGCGGCGCTGTCGAAGGCCGTCGAAGATCCGGAGACGCCGTATTACGTGGTACTCGGCGGTGCGAAAATAAGCGGCAAGATCGATGTAATCAAGAAGATGCTGGATGTCGCCGACAGCATTTTCATCGGCGGCGCAATGGCTTTCACATTCGCGAAGGCGCTCGGCTGCGAAACCGGTCGCTCGCTCATCGAGGAAGATCGCGTGACAATGGCGAGGATGATAATCGAAAACGCAACGCAGCTTGGCAAGACCGTGCATCTTCCGGCGGACGTGGTCGTGACGGATGATATCGAGAATCCGACGAGGATAGAAACCAAGCCGATAGACGGAATGGCGCCGGACGATATCGGCGTGGATATCGGCGAAGTTACGATCTCGGAATATACAAGCGAGCTTGCGAAGGCTAAGACGATATTCTGGAACGGGCCGATGGGGATTTTCGAAAAACCGGAGTTTGCAAAGGGAACGACTGCTATCGCCAATGCGCTTGCGAGCGCGGACGCGGTTACGATTGTAGGCGGCGGCGAATCGGCGATGGCGGTAAGGGATGCGGGCGTTGAGGACAAGATCACGCACGTTTCTACCGGCGGCGGCGCGAGCCTGGAATTCGTTGGTGGGAAGTCTCTGCCCGGAATAAGAATCCTCGAAGAGGACAACCAGAATAATCCTGCGTATCACCTGTCATAGCAGCGCATATGCGATGAATCAATAAATTCGGTCGAAAAAGCGGCTTTTGCGCGGCTTCGCGAGGAAAAAATGGCAACCGGAATGCTGAGTTATCCACAATCCGAACTTCAATTGTTGATAACTTGCGTTCCAGCCAAAAAACGGGTAGAATCTTCCTAGCTCTTAAAGGAGGTGATTCGATATATGAGTGATTTATCGAGCGAGGTGGGCGAAGCCTGAATGGCGCCCGGCCTTGTGGAATCGGGTCACCTGCAGGGCTAATTCCTTCGACTCACCGTACGGGGA
>JAGGVC010000124.1 GCA_021158185.1 bacterium
CATTGGCCGGAACGAATACCTGTTTTCTTTTGCGGGATTAGCCAAATCGTATTTGGAATCGAAGTCATCGGGCGATTTCACCTTAAGCGTCTTCAGAAGATGGGCACGCCGCTCATCAGCATTGGCCTCGTCTATGTCATTTCGGTAAAGGATCTTTTTCTCTCCATGCTCTTTGCCGCTCTTAAGCGCAAGCGAAATCACTATACCCTGCCTGATGCCGGGTGAATGACCGCGAATGGCGAATACGGTTTGACTGGTTCTGCCGTCAGGCGCGTATTCGGTTATTTTCCGGTTTCCATGCATATTTTCAATCCAGACACGGTCAAAAGATTCAAGGAAATGCTCCCTCATTATCACAAACGACGGTTTCTCAGTCCAGGAATAATTTGAAATAAAGCACATGACGCCCTTGCCCGTCATTTCGGCGACGCGGCGCTCGGCAATTCTGAAAAACCGGATATACAGATCGTCAAGGTTGAATTTCTTTATGCCCCATCCGCCCTTAGATTCCGGTGTGTTTAGCCAGTACTTACGCTGCTTGTGTTTCTTGGGAATTGTTTCGCCGAAGATGTCCTTGCTTCCCTCGATGTACGGCCCCTTGTAAACCTCGACAAGCCCTTCCTCTTCTTCCGGCGATAAGCCGGCGAATGCGTTGTACGGCGGATTGCCGAGAACGACCAGAATCGGCTTATCCCGCTTTATCCTGTTTGCGGCTTTTCTTTCTTCTGCAAATTCATGAACCAAATACTGATATCCGTTTTCGGAGCTTATCTTCGGCGGCGGACCCCAGTCGGTAAGCGCATTGGTGAGATAAACGCAAGGTCGTTCTTTTGCTTCAGGGAAAAGCTTTGCCTGCTGCGCCTCAAGCTCAAGGTTAATCTGCATATGAGATATGACTAGCGGCGCAAGCATGATTTCAAATCCGAAAATGCGCTCGGTTGCGGCTTTCTTGAGCTTTTCCCCTGCTAGAGCCTTGCCTCTTCCCGAACTGAGAGTTTTCCCGATGCGCCTGATAACCTCGACCAAGAACGCGCCGGTACCGCAGCAGGGATCGAGGACATACACGTCTTCATCGGCCAAGCCTTTCGCGATTCCAAGCTCGGTTCGGAGCACCATGTCCACACGCTCGACCATGTACTTGACTATTTCGGGCGGCGTGTACCATACGCCGTATTCCTTGCGCAGTTGCGGGTGGTAGGCTTCAAGAAACGGTTCGTAGAAGTACTGAATGGCTTCTTCGCGGCTGAATTTTTGGAAAAAGTCCTTGCGGCTTACACGGTTTAGCGTTTCGCCGACGCGATCGAGCAAACCCAGCAGGTTGAGACTTGCGAGCTTTCCTCTTGCCGAAAGAGCGCTGTACAAAGTCTCAAGAATGGGAATGTTTAGATAGTAGCCGGATTCCTTCCAACTGAAATGCGCTTCCTCGTCCGTCGCGCTGACCGTGCTGCTCCAAAGAACATATGCGCTGAATATGCCATAAAAAAGCGTTTGAACAAGTGACGAATGAAAGAGATCGTCCCCGGCTTTCCCCTGAAATCGCATGCCGAGGGTGCTCTCCATTGCCTGCCGGACGGACGCGACATCCTTTTCATCGGCGATCCTAAGCCTGTCAAGCGCGTCGCGTGCGTAAGATGCCAAGTACATCGCAAGGTCTTTCGGCTCGGCGATTCTTGTTTCGTGGAGAACGGCGCGTTTGAGGAACTCGATAAAAAGCGCGCCCTTTTCTTCGGTAGTTTTCTTGTAGTGCTTGCAGGCTTCCCAAAAACCGGATTCGGAGGTTGAAAATGAAAAACTATCTACTTTGTTGGGGTGTCCGCCGCGGTCGTCAACCAGTATGAATTCCCGGAAATTCGATACGAGCACCTTTCTATAGCCTGACCAATAACGTGAAACCTGAGATGACTCCGCTGTAGTCCAGGCGCTGTCGGAAACGGGCTTTATCTCGATAGCTCCGTATTCGGGCTTGAGGCCGGGAAGCGGCTCGGCGAGAATCTCATCCCTGGAGTGGCTTTTGCGATATATTCCCCCATCCGGATTTCCACTGCCTACGTTTGCCGGGTTCATAATGCACTTGGACGGATGCTTAATCAGCTTTATGACGTCGGTGATCAGTCGTTCGAATACCGGGTAATATGAAGTTTCAGGCGTAGCGACGCCCATCCGGTGGATTTCGGATAGTTCCCTAAGATAGGATTCAACCGGGCTTAAATCTTGTTTAACCACGCTCCTCTCCTCACATCGCTGTCTGCTCCCCTAAATCATACATCATTACCGCAGGAAGCTTCCTGCACACCAGATTCATTCGTCCGGCTTTTCGCCGCCGAACATTTCGGTGAACACCGTAAGAAACTCGCCGTATCCAATCTCTCCCCATATCACGAATTCGACGAGCGACGGATACGCGTTGTCCGCCAGGTGCGCGCGCGCGTTCTCAAGCATAATGCGCGCGCATTCAGTTATCGAAAAACCGCCCACGCCCGTGCCGATAGTCGGAAATGCGACGCTCTCGATCTGCCGCTCGGCGCAGCGTTTGAGGCTGTTCCTCGTAACCTCCGCGATAATCTCCGCGCTCGTCCGCAGGTCCTGCCCCATCCCGGCTGCATGGATAACGTATTCGTTCGAAAGCGCGCCCGCGGTTGTCACGACCGCTTCACCGACCGCAATCGGCCCCTGCGCCATCGCTTCCTTCTCGATAACATCGCCGCCCTTCGCCTTGATCGCGCCCGCGACTCCGCTTCCCATCCAGAGATGGTTGTTCGCCGCGTTCACTATCGCCACCGTTTCACGCGCAGTAATATCGCCCTGAACCACGCGAATCGTGTTACTGCCGACAACCGTCGAGATCATTCAGTCCCCTCCTACAAAGGGATAACCATCGGCATGCGCTACTTAGGCTGCTGCTTCTCCTTATGCTTCATCATTGCCTTGTGAAGCTCTTCGGAAAGCTTTTCCATCTCCGGCATCAGCTCGTCGAATTTGTCCTGCCTAAAAAGCTCAGCGATCTTCTCGTAGCGTTCCTTCATCCCTTCGATATTCACTCCCGCCTCGGCAAGTCTTCCGATCATACGGCCGATTTCTTCAAGCCTCTCTTTGATCATGACGCGCTCGCGCTCCTCCGGCGGAAGTCTCATCAGCATCTGCCTGTGCTCGATCTCGCGCAGAAACCTTGCGGCCTTCTCGGAAAGCTCTGCCGCTTCCCCATACTCACCGACATCCGTAAGCGTTATCGCCGCCTTCAGAAGCCCGAATGCCTTTTCCCGAAGCATATGAAGCTCCTTTTCCTCGGCATTTCCCATCTTCTTACCGAACATGTGATGCGCCTTTTCGAGCAATTCGCGCGCTTCCATTTCCCGACCGTCTTCGAGAGCCCAGCGCGCCTTTTCAATAACCTTCATCACATCGCCCATTTCCATACCGCGCTCGGCGTGCTCTTCGACCATCATCGAGAATTCCTCGATCTCCGCGCCGATGTCTCCCTGCGCTGCAACCGGGAGTGCGAGGCAGAAGATCCCCACAACAAGCACTGCCAGGAGCATCCCATATATCCGTGAATACTTCATCGCCCATACCTCCTTCCATTTTTCCAGCATTCCGATGATAGCATTTTTTTATGCGAGCCTTTTTATCCGACGAGCACTTCCTCGATCGGATAGCGCACCTGCCCTTTCTCGTCGCCACGGAACATCGCCAGCCCGAACGTGATCGGCCCTACGCGCCCGATTATCATCATCAGCATTATCAGTATCTTCCCGGCGACGGACAAACTCGACGTAATCCCCATCGACAATCCCACTGTGCCAAGCGCACTCGCACATTCGAAGAACAATGCAAGCGGGTCTGCGTGCTCGATGAACATAAGGATCGTCGTTCCGCCCGCGAGCACCACGGTCGCCCAGAAAAGCAGGCTGAACGCCGTGATGAGTGCGGTGGCGTCGAGCTTTCGACCGAAAATCACTGTCCGTGTTTTCTCGCGGAGTTTGCTGAAGCTAGCAAGCGCTGTCAGGGCGAACGTCGTTGTTTTTATGCCGCCGCCCGTGCCGCCTGGCGATGCGCCGATTACCATCAGGATCACAGTCATTATCAGCGTCGCGCTGTGCAGGCCGCCGTAATCGATCGTGCTGAATCCCGCAGTTCGTGCGGTCACGCTCGCGAAAAGCCCCGACCAGAACTTCTCGCCCGCGCTGAGCTGGTTGAACGCGCCGCCCGGCTCGAGCCCTTCGAGCAGCCAGAAGCCGATCATTCCCGCCACGAGCAGAATCGCCGTTGTGACGAACACGAGCCTGGTGTGGAGCGAGAGCTTTCTGAACTTGTGGGTCGTGACTTCGTAGATGACGAGAAACCCGATGCCGCCGAGGATTATGAGCGCCGAGAACACGAGAACGACGTACGGATTCGAGCGGAAGCTCTCCAGGCTGTCGGAATACAGGCTGAATCCGGCGTTGTTGAACGCGCTGATAGAGTGGAAGAGCGCGCTGAAAACCCCCTTCGCAACGCCGTCCCTCGCGATGAGCACAGGGAGAAGCAGGATGAACCCCGCGGCCTCGACCGTGAGAACGGTTTTGACGACCAGCTTGAGCAGATTCCGCACACCGCCAAGGTTCGGCGCGCTCAGGCCCTGCTTGAGCGTCAGGAGGTCGCTGAAACTCATCCGCCTGCCGAGCGCGAGGAAAATCAGGCTCGCGGCGGTCATATACCCGAGCCCGCCGATCTGGACGAGCAGGATCAGCACCCAGTGGCCGAAGTGCGAGAAGTGGGTCGGTGTGTCCACGACGATGAGGCCGGTCACGCAGACCGCGCTCGTGGCCGTGAAAATCATGTCGATCAGGCGCCCCCACTGCCCCGACGCCTGCGAAACGGGGAGGACGAGAAGAATCGTGCCGACCAGGATCACGGCGAGGTAGCCTAGAAGGAGGACGCGCGCAGGCGCCATCCGTGCAGGGCTGTAAACGCGTGGTGCGCTCTGATTCTGCACGACGCCATTATA
>JAGGVC010000119.1 GCA_021158185.1 bacterium
CAGGCTTGATTCTTCGGTGCTTCAGGAAGCCGAAGCAGGAAGGCCGCCTGAAGATTTGGTTGAAACCGAAATCGACGGCTGCAAGGTAAGGTTCCGAATAGGCGTCAGATCCTGATCCGATGCAAGTGGGCAGTCCAAAGCAACATGTAAATCGCAACGCTTGTGCTGAAGTACACTAAACACGATGAATGTGCATCCCAGGCTGCTATTCTCTGGGCTTCAGCATTTGAAACATGTTCAAGGCATTCGCCGTGATGCGCGTCTGGTCGCGCGCATTTGTGTGATAGCCTGTGCCGCGGGAGTCGGGGTCCTGCCTGATCACGACTATTTCAACATCTTTCTCTTTCTTGTACGTCGTTATCTCGGGTTTTCCCGCTTTGACCCCTTTCAACTTTTGCTTTAGATGGAATCCGCTCTGAGCGACAATCACGGCGTAATAGTACGGATAAGCGGTTCCTTGCACGCTATTCTGCGATACCTGGAACTGGATGCCGTAAAGCTCCTCCGGTGCATCCTTCCAATTGGCCTTTAGCTGCAGGTCGTAAGGGATCTTTTCGTCGCCTTCGACCGCAGAATAGTACTTGGCCTGAGTGGTTATTGAAAGGTCTGGGGACTGCTCGACGATAGGCAGAACGTTGGTATACACGCGAAGTTTCATCTTGAGACCTGGCGGAACCCAGGCGGTTACATTTCCGCCGATCCCAAGCACCGTAAGAAAGATGGCCGCGTTCGGGAAAACGAGCGACATCCATGCGGGAATATTCTCGAAGTCAGTAATCACGGCCGCGCCAAACCAGGCGAAAAGAACGATCGGCAGCATCACCCAGATAAAGCCCGTGAGACGTCCCGTAGATGCTCGCTTGCTGAGGTTGAGAAGGTCGTTTATCTTGTCGAACATCGCTTTGTCGATCTTTGCCCAGTCGTCCTTGTGAAATGCTTTCGGGCCGCTCGGTGTTTGAAACTCCCAGGCGGCTCTTCTTTTTCTCTTGCCGATTCGAACGGGTGCGTTGCTTGCGCCCTTGGGCATCATTCTGATCGAGCCGTAAACAACGAGCGCAAGTCCGATAAGCCACGACCAAAGCTGAAGGAAAAAAACCTGTAGAAGCAATCCTGCGGTTACGATCAGAAGACCTGTTAGCCAGCGCATAGGCAAGCGGGAATCACTCGGAGAACCGGCAGTTATCGATCCGTCTGCATTCATCAGTCGCTCAAGAGTTGAGGTAGCAGCATTATACATGGTTCACATGGCTGTACAAGTGTAATGACTCAAAAAAGGGTGTGTCTTTGAGCAGCCAGCAGGCGAAGAGCCTATAATCTTCAACTAGGCGTTCCTTTTGTTAGTTCACCTGTGCCCACAGCGTCCCAATAGAGTGGGCAGGCTGCCTGGCAGACCTTCAGTTCGCTGCAATCGCGGCATTCCGGCGGCGCGTATTTTTTGGCGCGGATCCATTTCGCGCGCGCGCTTTCCCATACTTTCTCAAACGGCTCATCAAGAATATTCCCTACCGGCTCGGCCCAGGAACTGCACGGCAATACCCCGCCATCGGGTGCGATTGACAGGAGACCGTCACAGGCTGCGCAGGCCTTGTTTCCGAGACCGAGAGGAATCGGGTTGAACATGCAGAGCGGGGTAGGGGAATACCATAGGAACTTTAGCCCCATGTCGCGCGCTTCCTTTTTCATCTCGCGTACGATGGGTCCTATCTCACTATAACGAACCCAGAGATCCTTTTGAGTTGCACCGTGACCGCAGGGGATCATCAGATTCATGCTGTACCTGTCCAGATCGAGAGACTTGTACAGCGGTAAATGCTCCTTCAGAAATGGGAGATTTTTCTTGTTGATCGTTGTGTTAGCGTGTACATGGATGTCGGCGGCTTGAAGCAGTTTGATTGCGTTAACGCTTTTGTTAAAGCTTCCGGTAGATGATGTAATTTCATCGTGGACGCGCGCGTTCGGACCTTCCAGAGATACTTGCGCGCTGTCGAGACCTGCACCTTTCAGTTTAGACGTGAGTCTTTCATTAATGAGAGTTCCGTTTGTAATCAGGTTGACGCGCATACCGAGAGATTTTGCGTGCACTACAGCATCTACAAGCCAGGGAACGAGTACCGGTTCGCCTCCCGTGAAGCTCACGCTCGGCACCTGGGCGTCGTGCCGGATCACATCGATAACGCGTTTACATTCTTCGAGGGACATCGTCTCGGTCCGCTCAGGGCAGCTTCCTGCGTAGCAGAACGCGCACCTGAGATTGCAGGAGTAGGTTACTGCAATTTCAGAAAGAACGGGAAGCGTTCCGATCGGCGGTGCGTACGGAATCTTCTCAACGGCCATCCTTCCTTCGTTGTCACTCATACATCCCGAAATGACAGCCTTGAGATCGAGGAAAAAGTAGAATAGATCGAGCCTTACCTGCCGTTTTTCAAGTAAGGCGTCAAGAACATCGGTGAGTGTTTCACCCGCGCAAAGCCGGGAAAGGATATCCAGGCCTGATCTATTGAGTTTATACGTCTGATTGGGCAGAATTATGAGCAGGCCGTCTGCCTTTCGGACAAAAATGAAATCCTTGATCTGAGCGACAAACTCGTCAACCCAGGAAAGATCGGGATCGAAATCTTCCGGAAGCCCTTCGGCAAGCCGAATCGAGCTGTTAGTTTCGCTGTTCACCGGCTGATTGTATCATCCAATAAGTGCAAAGTGCATTCTCCGCATCCGCATTTCCTTACAGTTAGCCGTATAAGGAGTATAATACGTTTTGATGGCAATGTCTGTAAGTTTTTTCGATGCAAGACGCCTAGCTGTTGCATTCGTCGGTTCATTCCTGTTAGCTCTTCCGATTCTGTCCGGGTGCAATACACTCAAGGGCGGCGATTCCGAGTCCGATGAGTATCAGTCCGCTATGGCAGAGAGAATGCTGAAAAACATGCATAAGAACCTTCAGAACCATCTGATCAATTCGATCTGTGTCCTCGCGGTTGTGGATAATTCAATGGGTGGTTCAGGAGCGGAGGAAGAAGCAGGCGAAGAGGGTGAGACTTCCGAACAGGCCATGCTTAGACGCGAAAGGATCGTGCGTGCAGCTATTACAAGCAATCTCGTACATAACTCTAAGTTGAGGGTTGTCGATGCTCCGCAATCACTGATAAATGAATATCACAAGCTGTTGCAGGATAAGAATGCAAACGCGCTGTCCGAAGATGAAGCAAAGCGTGCAGGCGAGCAGTTGAACGTTCTTGCTGTTATTACGGCATTCGTCGAAGACGAGGGACGCCGAATCAGCATTACGGCGACTGCGACGGAATCCGGCAAGGTAGTATTCAGCGAAATACTCGTGAACTGGAATTACGAGAAGAAAACAACTGATGAGAAAGGCTAAGAGGCTTCCACGAAGTAGCCGTTTTTTGCACTATCTCTGCTCCATTTTTTTCTTGATCTTTCTGTGCTAAAGAGCGTACCCGTTGATTCGAACCTGCAACGCAGACTACCGCTTGAATTTTCCGAAAACCCACATAGCCTTTTCGAGTACCGAAAATGTGATTGTTTTTGCGCGCGTGTAATATAACTCGCCGTCGAGTGCTATTCGGGCAATCGGTTTGTCGCATTTAACCTTCAATTCGGTTCCTTGTTCGTAGATCACGGCAGGATTATTTATGTGTTGCCCTGAATAAATCTGCGGAAGTAAAAACGCAAGCTTCCATTTCGGAATATTCTTAATGAGAAGAACGTCGAGCAGTCCGTCGTCGAGCTTTGCGCGCGGCGCGGCCAGCATTCCGCCGCCTATCCACTGGTTATTCATCGCAAGTATCCACAAGTAGCGGTCACTCATATCGCGCCCGTCGAGGGCAAGCTCACACTCAATCGGTTTCAGCCAAGGAATTGTACGCAGAAACGCAATGCCGTAATTCCTGGATAGGGCCGATGTTGCCTGCTCTCGTGTGTAAAGCGTCGCCGTGTCAATCCCCAACCCGCCTGAGTTGTGATACAGAATCGATCCGGCTTTGAGAAGATCTACTTTTCGCCAGCTGCCTACCTTGAGCGTCAAAAACTTGGCTGCCGTGCCGGATGCCTTGACGAAATTCCTTGCAAAATCGTTGCCGCTTCCAAGCACGATAACGCCAACTCCGAGTCTTTCTCTGTCGAGTTTCTGAATTATTCTATTGAGCGTTCCATCGCCGCCGCCTGCGAGAACAAGATCGTAATTGCCGGCTGCACGCTCGACAATTTTGTCCATATGATCGATATCCCTTGGACATATTACGTCGCACCGGGAAAAAACGCGCCGTGCCTTTTGTTCGTAATTACCCTTGTGAAAGAGATGGGATGGCTTGATTATGAGCAAAGCCTTTATTTCTGCGGCATTTTCCGGGAATGGGCATTCTGACACGGTTTTTCTCCCGCAAGATTACAGAATGTCAATAGCGTTTCTGAATTTGGACACGGCATGCTCCAAGGATTCGGCGGTATCGCCGGTGACAATCTTCCCGACCATAATCCCGCCCACTCCGGCACCATTAAGCATCGGAATCTCATCAGGCGTTATCTTTTTCTGCGTCGGTACGATTACAGGAATATCTACGCATTCCGAGAGCCAGCGGTAATTGGCGAGATCGAGGGCGGTGAGAGCCTTTCCATAGTCTAAAGGATCGATGATACTCGCTTC
>JAGGVC010000034.1 GCA_021158185.1 bacterium
GGGCTTCGAGCTCGGCCTCGGATTCGTTCTTGGTGGTCTGGCGTGCCGCCATCACGACGTATATGCCGCCCTCGTGGTTCTCAAGGTTGTTATCGATCGCCCCGAGCAACACGTCGCGGATATACCGCTGCGGCCACGCGAGCTCTTCGCATTCCCGCATCGTCTCGCGCCAGTAGTCAGGATCGGCCACGATCCGACGGAAGGCCTCACTGCGCTTAAGCTTCAGCATCGCTACCTCGCGCAGGATATTCGTCAAGCCGTTTGTTGGTTTCATTCCTGGCGGCGGCCAGTTCATCATCAGCCGGAAGATCATCAGGCAGGTCGATCTGAATATCGCCGGATTGCTGCGGCTGAGTCGCCCTCGAATCGATTCCAAGTCCCATCCGGCGCTCGATTCGTTCAAGCAGATCGAGCATCCGTTCCTCGGCCTGCAGGTATCTGATGCGGTCGAGTGCACAAGGCATCTCGGCCGGATCGCCATTGACAAGGCCGGGGTACTGCCTCGTGACAGCCACGATGTAGCGCATTTCACGCCGGATCGCCACCAACAATATCTCGATAGCCTTTCGGGCGACGCTGACGACCTCGTCAAGCTGAGCCTGCCGGATCGCTTCGAGTTGATCTTGCTTAACCTGCTCACGGTTGACGACGCGCTCGCGCGCCCAGTCACCTTCCCAGAATTTCTTCCGCAAGTATGCCCGTAATCTAGCAAGAGGCTTGTCGTAGTCAGGTGTGGAGTCGATGATCCGCTGTGCGAGCTCCGTTGGCTGTACGCCGCTGAAGTAGGCGGCTTTGATTGCTGCCCAGGGGTATTGCCAAGTTCCGCCGGCACGCCGTATAGCACGCAGATTGTTACGATCGCCAGAAGGCTTCGGCTTATTGCGACGTTTCTTAGCCACACGCAGCGATCACCGCCTTCGTGGCCTCTTTGGCATCGCCTTTGAGGAAGACCAACACGCTCTGATGACATCTGCCTAGTTTGCGCGTTCCCTGGAATTGTCTCCTTATCCTGATCGGCAATGAACCGGCTTGAACGATCAAAACAGCTGAGTTGTATAGCTCAAGCCCTGCATCCTTGAAGGCCGCAATTGTGTCGCCCGGCAGGTCACGACAGATCCCGCGTGCTTTCACGAGATCGCCAACAACAAAACAGGCGAAGCGATCCGGTTTCAGCATCGAACAGGATTCGGCAATTATCTTGCGATATACGTCCTGGAATTCGCTCCACGCCATATTGCTCAGATCCGCGGGATCATCGCTGTAGATCTCCAAATCACCGTATGGCGGACAGGTGAACAGGAAGTCGTATTCATCCTCGGCCAGCTTCCGCACGTTGAGCGAATCACCAGTGATCCAACGAACATCATCGTCGGGTATCACTGTTTTCGCCAGATCGCGGTTGGCCAGCACCTGCTCCTCTCGAAGATCGATCCCTGTGTAGTGTCGCCCCGTTATTGCGGCCACAACACCCCGCACGGCACCACCAGCAAAGGGATCGAGTATATTGCCGCCCTGCGGGCAGAACCACTGATATGCGATCTCGCAGAGCACCGGATCGAAGAGCGATAGTATTCCGCCACCATCGGTGGTTTCGATTGCGCTGCCGCCGGGTAGATAGCCCTCAAGGTATTTTCCCTGGAATTCCTCGTTCGACATCTCGCGACCGAGAACACTTTCGCAGCGTTCCTTCTTGGCGAAATAATTCGGTGTAGTCCCAGATAACGATCCAGGTGACTGAAGGGTTTCCCGTCCGCCCAGACGCTGATTCAGCCCGAGCGCCAGCCATTTCTTCTTTCGTTCCTGCCAATAGCCTTGGCGACTATCGAGCACCGTAAAGGGTGGCACGATGAATTCCTCGATCAACGACTGCTTCTTTTCAGCCGTGGCTGCAACGAGATTCTCTACACTCTCGGGGAATGTACGATCCAGATCCAGCAACAGATCATCAAGCCCGAGCGCCTCGAACTCCGGAAGCTCACGCAGCTCCGCGAGGATCGGGAGCGCTTCATCGGTGAACTCGCCGCAAATGCCGGGATTGTTGAGCGTCAGATTGAGCGCCTTTTCCTCGTCGGGCGGCAGATCAACCACCACCACGCGGGTTTGCTTAATCCCCTGCTGCTGCAGCACCCTGAAGCGCTGATGACCGCCCACGATATTGCCGGTCTCGCTGTTCACGATGATCGGCTGCACCAGCCCGAAGCGCTCGATGCTGGCCTTGAGGCCGCCAAGCGCCGACTCGCTTATCGTGCGCGGGTTGTATTCGGCGGGTGTTAGATCCTCAAGTCTGCGATCCTCGATTCTGATTTCTGCAACCGGCATTAACATCCTTGGGGGGCCCGGCGGAGTGAGGTCTCAGGCCTTCACGGCGGGCTTCTTGGACCTGTAAAAATTAACCAGGCCCCCTACTTATGGGCTGCAAAAAAACGGTTATTTCGTGTCATTCGGTCCAATTATCGAGGATTTTCTCTATTTCGGCGCATACTTTCTTCGCCGTCCGCCTTGTCGTAGACAGGGTTCGCTCGATTTTTTCCCAACTTGCCCCTAATTGTCGCATTTCCCACATCTGAATCTCTCTGGTGATCAATCTTTCGCCGTCCGATTTTCGGCCCTTCAGGAGCAACCACAAGCATAATCTCCGGAGTGCTTCGGCTGCCGTATCGTCTCGTTCTTGCTCAAGCGACTCAAGATATGCATCCTCGGGGCCGCCACGGCTATCGGGTAGGTTATCGACAGCTATGTACGGGCGGCGTGAGGTCATTGCTGGCTGGTCTGCTCCTCAAGCGTGAATCGGTAATACTTGCCCTGGCCGGTGATTCCCGTTTTTTCGCCGGCCTCGACGAGCTTGTCGCGTATCTCGACGCTGTTTTCGAGTTCCTTCATAAGCCATTCGGCCTGCTTACGGTCCAAAATCAACGGCAATTCCAGGATGATCCCATCTCTCTCGATCTTAGTCACGATAATCGCCTCCTTCCGGAGACCCGCCACCTGCTACAATCAGCACAGGCGGCAGGCCTGCCAACTCAGGTCTCTCGCTTAGGGTCGACGGCTTCTTTCTCGGTTTCCGTCGGCCCGCTGCATTTCATCTACCGGGCAGCTTCCCGTTCCGGTACACCGCGCAATAACCTGGGCTGCACAATCTTGCTCTGACGGTACAAACCCTCAGCCTCGCACGACAATGCATACGCATCAGCCAGGTCTTCACGGATCCGCTTGGTAACGCGCATCTGCTCCAGCTCGCGCCATCCGCGCTGCACAGCAGTTCGGATCATCGCGCTTTTGCTAGCGTTGCCGTCACGAGTGAAATGGAGTTTAAGCGACCGGGGATCGACCGCAAAGAGTGAAGCAGTAGGCCAGACCTGAGCCAAGCCCGCCATCACTGCCCCGAACAGAATCGAACGATACTGCCACTCGTGGATGTTGCCGCCTTTTTGGCCGTCTCGTTCCGGCACTGAGTGGAGCGGATGCTCCACCGCAATTGCGGTAATGCTGGCAGATATATCGAAAAGATGCTCCACAAGCCTACCGCCATATAGCACAATCTCGTGAGTGGCCACCGAAAGCGGGTTTCCTGTTACGCCCTTCACCGCGCAATGCCGGTGGATTACTTTCTCGCCGCAACGCACAACTAGGCCGGTGCTGAATGCCAAGTCGATGCCAGCAAATATCTCTCGCTCACTCACACCAGCACCCCTTCGGGGGTTTGAAACCCAAGGTGTGGGTCGGTGATCGTGGCGACCGCGCCCCATTCGAAAAGCCGATTGAAGATCCGGTCGCCGTAACGCCCGGCGATCCCCGGCTGACTCAGGTTGGTCGTGATCACCGTCGGCAACCGCTCAACGCACCTGAGATCGACGATCTCTTCCCACTGAGCAACGCCCCAGCCGCTGTCCTGGCGAAAATGCTCACGTCCAAAGTCGTCGATCACCAAAAGCTCCGGATGATAAGCGATCCCGCGGACATTGCCCTGTTCGTAAGCGTGATCGAGTATCTGCTTAGCGGTCATAAACTTGAATTCCGGCATAAGCGCCCTGAGGGATTTCTTGAGCATTGCGGTTGAATCGAACGAAGACGAACGATTATTCTTCTCGCAAACCACTCGCTCCTTCAGGGCGAGCTGGTAATCAGCCTCAACCGGACTCGATACCGCGAATCGCTTCATCAGGAATGTCCGCATCGCGCTACCGGTCGATACCACCTTGAGTTCCCGGTCGGCCTTGCACGATCTCTCGTGTTTCTGTCGGGATTTCTCGATCTCCTCGGCGGTCGGCGGCACTGGTGGAGCTGCCGCCAAGAGAGCCTTCCGGTACATATCGTCCCTGCGGAAGTCCGCAAGCTCCATTCGGTAGAAGCTCTTTGCCGATGTATGCCAGTGATACAGAATCGCTGCCGCCCAGGCCGCCACGGTCTTACCGCGACGGGATTCGCCCGTCAGCACGATCACGCCCCCATCGAGCAGAAGCTCGATATTCTGGATCACCCGGGCGATGGCCTGTCCGTCGTAACCAGGGCTTAGACTCTGGAGATTCCGTAGTATGCCTTCGATCGCATCCGGCACCGGGCAGTCCGCTTGGCAGTAGGCCTCGATGATCTCTGGTGTTTCGAATTTGAATTTCTTCATAGCTCCCTCATCCTCAGAACGGGTTCTGTCGGCTCAAGGCGCTGATCGTCGCCGGCGGGTTTCGGTTTTCGATTGCCGCCCCGCTGTCGTTTCGCCCAGGCGACGAGCTTGTCGAACTTCGTCAAGTTGTCGCCGCTTTCTCGTTTCTTCCGGAGACCCGGTATTGAGTAGACCTGCGTCGCCCATCCGCCCCAGCGTCCCTCCGGCTGATAATCTTCCTTGAGCGTGTAGAGTGCCAGTTCGAATGCTTCTTCGGCCTCATCGCCGTAATCCTTCCGGATCAACCTGACGGCCTTGAGATCAGCATCGGTCGGTTTGCCGGAGATCTTCTTCTTGATTCCCTGCCGCTCGATGTTCGATTTAATCTGCCTGATGAACTTTTCTGCAATGGCTCGATCAGCGGGGTCGTGCTGTTTTTTCTTCTCCGGCGGCTCAGAATCTGCCGCATGTTCCCTACAAGCAATAAGTTTATTTTCTAGAGGATCCTTTCTATCTGTATTCTTCTTCTTATCTAATCTAATCTTATCTAGGACGCGGTCGCCGCGCTCCGACTGCGCGCTTACCGCGCTCTCCCCGCGCTCCGACTGCGCGGCTTCTGCGCGTTGAGGACGCGGTAATGATGTCGGCGTAAAATCTTTGGCGCGGCCGCCCTGGTATTTCCTGAAATTGGGAATCTCAATGTAGGCCTTGCCTCGCACCTCGTACAGATTTATGAATCCGGCTTTTTCGAGCGCAACCAAGGATTGCTTGATTGACTTCGGGGAAGTTCTATCGTGTGAAAAGAATTTCCCTTTTAGAAAAACTTCGTCTCCAGTATGTAATCCTTCGTCGTCAGCGTGTATGATAATTGTTTGGAATATGTATCTAGCTTGTATCGAAAGTGTCGCGAACAGCGCGTTATCGTGTAATTTACCATACAGTTTTCGCCAAGGTTTTGTTGCCATTTTGATCCTCCGAATTAACCTCGTTATTGTGCCCACCCGCCGCCCCTGAAATTGCTTAAGCTGGCTTGCCGACCATCTCCCCGATGCTCGCCTGATCGGGCTTTTCTTCCTCGGTTTCGACTAGGCCCTGGCGTTCGAATTCCACGTTGATGAGCGTCCCGATCGTCCCGAGCCCGAGGCGCTGCGCCGGCGACGGCTTCAAGATCTTGATCTTGATCACCAGGTAGGCGCTGCGGTATTCATCCTCACGCTCCACGTGGGCGTCCAGGAACGGCTGAAGTTCCGCCAGCTGGATGTGACGATACAACAGATGCTCCTCGCCCTCAGCGAACGCCAGCACCTCTGCCTGGGCGCTCTCGAGCTTGAGCGCAAACGCCTGCTCGGTGTCGATCACACCCTCGGTGAGCTTCAGGGTGCCGTCCCAGATCCAGAACCGCGAGCCGCCGCGGTACCGGAAATCACCGTCGCCGTCGCCCTGAACGGGCCGCGACAGCATTTCGAGGATCTTGTCCGACACCACCCCGATAAGCGGCACCTTGAGGGTCGCGGTCAGTTGCGGCGTCCCGTCTGGGTTCAGCCTCACCTGGCTCGACCGGATGGTCGTGGTCTCGGTACTTTCAAAATCGATCAATTCAATTGGCATTTCAGCCTCCTTCAAAGAATAAATTAAAAACGGTGGTGCCGATCAGTACCAGCACCGACATCAACACAGCAACACAGCCGACAGCAGGTCGCTTGACAGCGGCGAATCCGTAATGCCGCCTGAGCTCCCTAGGCTCAGCTTTTCGACCGAACTTGCCAGCGAAATCTCGTTCGTATTCCTCTAAAGTGATCATCTCGACTTCCCCCTGTGGTAGTCACTCCCTGCGGCTCGATCTCCTTCTCGACCCGCCTTCTCCTTGCATCCAGTTCAGCCTGTGCCCGAAGTGCGCACTCCCGTAGCTCGCTCTCGGCGCGGCTGATCCGTGTGATCGGTTTCGGGCGTTGCTTATCTCTCATAATCAGTCGTCAGGTGATTTCGGGCTTCGTATGCTCGCAGCAGCCTTGCAACGAATTCCAGTGCTTCAGGATCGATGCCACTGTCAGAGCAGTAATCACAGACAATATCGCCCTTCTCGCCAGCGCAACCAGGGCAAGGAGGTAGGTGCTCCTTCAAGCCGTTCTGGTGATACTTCAACAGCCATTCACGTGCTCCCATCATCCCTCCATCCCCGCCAGCGCGAAATACAGCCAGAAGTTCTTGAGGATCTCGCGGTACTCGCGGTCGACCTTGCGGGCATACGGCCAGTACGGGCGAGCGGGGCCGCCGTTGTAGTTGGCCAGCATCTGCATATAGCTGCCCTCGTCGTTGTACCGCCTGAGGATCTGGCAGCCCACGGCGATGTTCGTCTCCTCGTTCCGGATGTTGCCGTCGATCTCGATACCGGCATTTCGGCCCCAGGAGCCGCGCCACCAGCCCGGGTGGATCTGCATCAGCCCGACCTCTCCGATTGCACCGGTGCAACCTGGCCGCCAGTCCGATTCGGTCTTGACGACCGCCAGCAGCAGCAGCGGATCGAGCTCGTAACGGCGTGCAGTCACGACAAGGTAAGCAGCGAGCTCGCCTGAGCGCTGCCAGCTGAAGTACTCACCAGAGCGTGAGTGAATGTACGTCTGGCAGTAGAGCCGCAATGCCGTCTCTAGGCCAGAATCGGCATCCGCCACGGCAACACGATTCAGGGCGGTTACGATCAGGATCATCACGATCCCGCCGATCAACAACTTGTTTACTCGCCGCCTGAGGGCGGCCTGCTTGGTTGGTTGGTATTTCATCGCTTATCACCTCGCTTGATGCTCTGGTGGAACAATGCAAAACATCACGTACAGACAAACGGGGAAGTTTTTCTTAATCCACTGCTTCATCGTGTCACTCCTTGAATAGACTTTCAGTCGTGGGCCCCACCTGCTTCGCCTCGTTGATCTGCCGCATATCCTCGGTTGTTTTGGCGACGTGGCACTTGTGGCAAAGCAGCTGCAGATTCTGGCGCTGCCAATACTTGAGCTCACGCGGTGCGAGCGCAAGCGGCACAATGTGATCCAATTCAGGATATGTATCGCGGCCGCATTTCTCGCACCGCCGCCCTCGCTCCCTGATCAGCGTAAGTTTGGCGTGCTCAGGATTCGTGATGAAAAGATATTCTTCAACGCAGGCCTTGTGCCAGTACCGACGGCGCGGCTCATAGGTCGGCTCGCCGCAAAACCGGCATATCCCGTGATGTCGATCGTTGAAACCATCCGGCAGTGGTGGCTTGCGGTAATCGATCCGCACAAGGCCTGTGCCTTTACACTTAGGGCATTGACGAGCTCCGCAGAATCCAGCCTTTGTGCTCCCGTCACCACCACAGCGCCGACAAGTCTCGGTCTCCATACAGGGCGGAAGCGCCGTGGTTGTCGACATCACTCGCCCTCCGGGGCCGGAACTTCCGGCTCGATTTCAGGCTCTGGTACCTCAGCCGTCCAGCTGTCGATCTTCAGCCCTGCTTCAGCGATGAACCGACTCGGGCTGTGTGGCTTGGCGTTCGGGTACGGGTTCTCGGTGTGGTAGCTCAGGTGAAACTGATCACGCGCCCGCGTCATCGCTACGTAGGCCAGCCGCCGTTCTTCCTCAAGCCTGCCCTCGGCGAGCGCCAAGTTATTCGGCCAGCGCCCCTCTCGGAAATTCGGCAAGAACACGACCGGCCACTCCAGACCCTTTGCGGCATGCGCCGTCCCGAGCCGCACGGCATTAACCTGCTCTAAATCTTCATCGGTTGCCGTCCCGAGCGCGCATCGCTCCAGGAAAGCCTCTGGATCATTCAGTTCCGGATTCGCTTCCAGCTGCAGCATCGCCCATTGCGTGAACGCCATCGCTGCTGCATGCGGATGCCCAGGAGCCGTGAGTTTCCGCCATACTGGTGTCTGCTCGAACACCGTGAATACACCGGCTGTGCTCGACTGCTGAGCCACCACGTCGATACTCTCGACGATCTCCGGCCAGAGCGATTTCTCTCGTGCGTATTCCTTCAGGCACTTACCCTCGGTGAGTGCGGTCTTGAGATGCTGGCTGGTATCCGATTTCTCCCGCATTCCGTACACGCTAAACAGCAGTAGTTTGAACGATTCGTCGTCGCAGAAATTGATCACAAGCCGCATCAAAGAAATGAATGCTCGCACGGATGTCGATTTCAGGAACGCCGGCTTGACCAGCAGCAGCGTCGGGATACCCACCGAGCGCGCAGCCTGCTCGTAGAGCAGGAGATCCCTGTTCTGCCTGAATAGCACCGCGCAATCCCGCCAGTCGTACTGATCTTTATCGATGAAATCCTGCTCGATCCTGCGGAATACATCGCTGGCCTCGGTTTCGTAATCCGGATAACGCCGGCAGCTGGTGCTTGGTCTGAAATGCACCGGCTGCTCGCGATGCGCGCGCACGGTTTTCCTGATCTGGTATTTGTTGTAGGCAATGAGTTCGCTGCTCCGCCGGATGATCTCGGGGACGCTTCTAAAGTTCGTTTCGAGCGCCGTCACATCGGTATCGTCGGGGGCCGAGTCCCCGAATCTCAGGAACTGATCGACATCGGCATCGCGCCAGCCGTAGATGCTCTGGCAGTCGTCCCCGACCACCGTCAGCCCCCTCAGGTCCGAGTTCTCGCCGAAATACATAATCAGCCGCCATTGGCGCTTCGATGTATCCTGGCCCTCGTCGAGCAGCACGGCTTTGAATCCGGCGATCCATTGCTGAACCGGCGCGTGATTCCCGATAAGCTGCAACGTCAACACCTCAAGGCCGTCGTAATCGACAGCACGGTTTCTCCGGAGCGTATCCTGGTAGTCGTCGATTGCCGCCCTCAGGCCAGGATCGACCGGTTGGCTCATCCAAGCAAGGCATTCCTGAGCGATCTTCAGTGCCTTCCGGAGCGCTGATTTGCTCTTTATGGTTTTCTTGCAGTACCGCAGTATGGATCTCGTCAGAAGGTATTCGCGGTCGTAATCGTCGTAGATCGTGAAAGCCGGATAGCCGATCAGATGGCCAAACCGCCGTAGCAGCTCGGCACAGAACCCGTGGATCGTCCCGAGCCTGACGAGGTTGCCGTCCTTGGCGCCGCACTGCGCTACGATCCTGTCACGAAGTTCGAGCGCCGCCCGACGTGTGAACGTGATCGCCAGCACTGATTGCGCCGCAACCCCGTCGTTGATGTATTTCGCAACCCGCGCCGTGAGCGTACGGGTTTTGCCGCTGCCGGCAGCCGCCACGATCTTGAGATATCGACTGTCGGATTCGACCGCCGCAAGCTGCTCCCGTGTTAATTCAGGCATCGCTCACCTTCCCGCTCTGGCACTATGGATTCTGCGTTATCGCGGAACTCCGGATAGCGGAATACCAGGCCGGCCAGTTCGAATAGTGAGTGTTCGCTCCGGACCGGAACGGTTTCGACGATGTCGCAAGCAAGTAGTTCGGAGGATTTCTTTTCGCCGGCGTGTGGAAAAACCCGCACGAGCCGGCCCTGGTGGGCCCTTAGATCGGTCTTGCGCAGCAGATGCGTGACGAAACCCCGGCTGAAACCGGCGGAGCCCGTCCGAATCATCAGGATCAGGCCCCAGTTCTCGTGATCAGCAGTGAAGATCTCGAACTTGAACGAATCATCCGGAAGCGACACACCGCGGTAGATCTCGCCCCATCGGCGACTCTCGCGGCCGTTCTTATCCAGGTAGCGCGCTTTCATGAGATCGCCTTGTTCTATCAGATTATCGAGCCTGCGCCACAACAGGTTTATCTTGATTGGCTCGGGCGCACCAAACAACCCGCGGGGAACTTTCTCGTGGTCGAAATACGGGATCGCCACGATCTCTGCGTCCCCGACCGTGGATCGTTTCCGCCGAATACTGCCGGCGATCTCGTATTTCTCGCAAGCGTCACAGATCATCGAGAGCAAGCGGTGCGCCTTCATGAGCGCTTCATTGCGTGCTAAGCGCATCGCTATGCCCCCTTGGCGTGCTTGCGACGCGCCTCGCGGTTCGGACGGTATTCACCGTCGGGCTTCGGCGGCTCATACTTCGCCTGCTCGGCCTTGTAGCTGTCGTCGAAAGCCTTCAGGTGAATCAGATTCCACTTGGTGTTGAGTTCCGGTTCGCCGATCGCACCCGCGCCGACCACAAGATCGAGATCGCCCTGGGCGGTCAGCCGCGCGAGGCCATTCAGCAACTCCAGGCGGTTTCCGTGATCGAGCGCTTCGAGCCGATCCAGTAGTAGTATTCGCATCCTGTCGGATGCCAGCCCCGCTGTCGTGATCGCAAGCGCCGTCAAGAGAGTGATCTGTTGGCTGTCGGAGCAGCTGACGAAATCGATCCGCTGCTCATCCCTGACAAGCCCAAGATCGCAGACCTCTGCACCGCGCTCATCTTCGAGCTCGATGTATCCGCTGAACTGCGGATTGAGGCTCGATATTATGTTGCTGAACGACTCGGTGAGCGGTTCGATCTGCCGGCGCAGATAAATCCCCTGTATCCCGTCCGCCCCGACCGCCCAGGCGACCGCACGGGAGTGTTTCAAGTCGCGCCGTACATCGCCGAGGTCGACTTCGTTTTCCTGGGCGTTGATCAGCGATTGCTGCTCGCGTTCGAGCGTCCCGATTTCCTCGTTGAGCTTTTCGATCTGTTCCGCTGTTTGCGCAGCCAGCCCCTTGAGGTTTTCGACATCGGGGATCTTGAGCTCGTTAAGTTCGGCTTCGGCTTCAAGCCGCTCTGCTTTCGCCGCCTCTCGTGCATCCTGGATGATCTGCAGATCCTTCTTGTGATTGCGCTCTCTGTCGTAGGCAGCCCTCATATTGATTTCAACCTGAAGCATCTCCTGATTCTGCTCGCGGAACTTGTGCCGGACAGTATCGATATCGCTGGCCTCGCGCTCAAGGCTTGTGATTTCAGCCTTGAGCTCGCCAATGTCCATGCGGTAAACCTGGCCGCACGTCGGGCATTTTCCCGCCTTCGCTATCTCGAATCTGTCTTGCATCATCCGAAGGTTCGCGTGTCGCTCCGCCGAAAGGTTATCGAATTGCGCTTGCTTGTGCCGGAAATCATCCTTCCAGGTCTCGTGATTCGATTCAGGCAACCGCTCGGCGATGAGCTGATCAAGTTCGCCCGATAGTTCGTCGCCCGACTTGCCCTGCGGCGGTTCAGGATCCGGTACCTGTTCCTTCTGCTGGAGCGATTCGATGCGCTCCTTGAGCTTCTGGAATCTGATCCTGATCTGTCGCGCCGCCCCGAGCGCCTTGTCATAGGCACTCTTTCGGGGAAGCGCTTCATCTCGTTCCACCTTCTTCGCCGGTAGGCTGCCAAAGATCTCGGCGAGCCGGGTTTTCCGGCGCTCGATCTCGGTTCGATCCGCACCTTCGAGATCGCGCTCACGCTGCGTGAGTTCGCTCACCCGGAATTTCGCGGCATCGACCATCCGGCTGCGGGCCGCTTCAAACGGCATCCCGTCCGCCCAGACGCTGAGCACATACTCGATATCGAGATCGCCCGCTGGTGCTTCGCCGAGCCGCTTGAGCGCAAGCATCGTAATGTCTGTACTGGCGTCGTCCCGTGTGATATCAAGCTCCGGCAGTACCGATGTCAGGCTCTGGCGGCGTTCGCGTGTGCTCAGATCGATAAATGCATTGATCCGGAGCAATTCTATCGCCGGACTAAGAAGCCGTTCGATCTGCTTAAGCTTCTGGGTCGCCGTTGTGGCTCCGTCATCGGGATACACGTCGGTGCCGCGGCTGTCGAACGACACATGGATCTTGCCTGTTTTCTTGTCGCGCTTTCGCCGCAGCATCACCTGGGCGAACCCACCCTCGAATGTCAACCGTACGGTGCAGCTATTGTGGCCGCGCCGGATGAACTCTGCCAGATGATCGTTACCCCGCAGACCTGCGGCACGCTCGCGAGCCCCCGACAGATCAGCCGTCAGAAGAAATTCAAGCGCTTCCAGTACAGCCGATTTGCCAAGACCGTTGTTTCCGCGGAGAAGCACGAGGCCGCCCGCTAGATCGACTTGAAAATTCTCGTAGCATTTGAAATTCGTGAGTATCAGTTTTAGGAGTTTCCGCGTTTTCACTCCGCATCACCTCCCGCCTCTTTTTCTGCGGCCAACTCTTCGGCGATCTTGAAGTAGCCGAGCTGTTTGCCCATCAGGGTGAGTTTGGCCTGACGGTCTCTTTCGGTTGTGCCGTAGGCAGCCCTGTAGTGCTTCTCGAAATCAGCCTTGGTCAGATGCCCTTCTGGTGCGGGGAAATCCAACTCGAATTCACCGGCAGCCAGATCGTAATCGTGCGGCGATTCATTGCAGGCCCGCCGGCAGTATTCCCTCACATCCTTGGCGCGCTTGTCGTAGGCGATCTCGTATTCAGGCTTGGCAGCGGTTTCTGCTGCGTCGCTGAACTCGCCATCCTCGGCTTCAGGTGTGGTGTCGGGCGTATGTTCGTCAGCGAAATCGTCCTTGATAACAACCGTCTCGCGCTCAATCTCGCCCTTGATAGCTTGGTTGATTTTGCTGATGAAGCCGTCGATGATCTTGTCACTGCCGCTGGCGAATGCTTTCCCGAGCTCGTTCACAAGCGTCCGGAGAAGCGCCGGCATCCGATACACTGTGAGTTCGTAGACGGCGATGAAGCCCTCTTTCTCGGATCGAACATCGACTGGTGTTGCCTGGCCGCCAAGTGCGAAGTCGCAAACACGGCGGTAGCACTTGCTGGCGTGATTATGCATTAGATGTTTCTCAAAGTCCCCGACCGCCTTCTCGATATCACCGAACTCGGAATGAGACGTGTCAAGCACAGCGAACTTACCGCTCGATAGCGGATACACGACGGGGAATGGCTTCGTCGATCGCTCGCGTATTCTCTCTTTCGCGGCTTCGAGATCGACCGGATCGGCGATGTACCCGAGCTCCGTTTTGAGTTTCCCGCCTTGGAACAGTACACCGCGGATCTTCTCGCTTCTCCGCGCCGCAATATCGAAATGCAGCGGATACTGACGGATGTCGAGCCCGCCGAGCTGGTTCATTCCGATAGCGATCATTTGAAAGTGGAGTGTTGTTACGTTGCCTGCCTCGTCTCGTTTGGCGTACGGCGTCCGATGTTCCTCTCCGTCGACGATCACCGTCGGAAGCTCCGCCACGTGGATGCCGCTTTCTTCTATGAGCTTCCGGCTGCCGCGCCCGAAATGCGCCCACGGTGAACCCTTGATACTGTAGATCTCGCCCTTGCCTTCGTAGAGCTCGACCGTTACCTGTTCCGGCTTAAGCGCCGCCAGAACAGCATCCAGATTTTGCAGTGCGCCGCCCGCCGGCAGCACCGCCCCACCGGGTTCTTCCCGCTGGGCAATTTCAGTACCTTGATTTTCAACCTCACTCTCGTTCATCTTCTTCTCCTTAATGAATTGAAAATATCCCCTACTCAACAGGACGCCCCGCCCCGGGAATCGCACAGCCCGGGGCAGAGCAGGCATTAAGGAGGGGGTTTCCGAACATCCCGAAACCGCCCGCAGGCGTTCCGGGTATGTCGTCTTGATTTAGTCGATCAAGCCTGCATAGCTTGATCCACCCCTGGATTCGGCCAAGCAACTCGTCTGTTTCCTGCCGTTTGGCCGCAAGCCTTGTTCGAAGCCGCACAGCGCGCTTTACGGTATTTCTGGCAACTTCCTTGACCGTATAACGTTTGACTCTGCGGCGCGGCTGCTGGCCGTTTCTCCAGGCGTTGACTGACATTACGCAGCCACCTCAGCCTTGGGATGGCCGGGCGGATACTTCGCCGGCTGATCCATCACGGGCTTATCCCGCTGTACTTCCACCGGCTGATCGATGTGGTTCCGGCCCGCAGGCGTGATGCATATTCCGTCCGCTGTCTCGCGGGCGAAATCCAGCAGAACCAACAGGTTCAGCGCAAGCCTAATCCACTCGTAGGAACCGCGGGGCTGCAAATCGTCCCTGAGATCTTCGCCATCAACGTAATCGGTTTCATCCCAGAGATATTTCAACACGGCCTCGACCTGGGGATCAAGCGCAATTCGTTCATTTGGTTTTCCCATCACAAACACCTCTCCTCAATTTTTTTTTGGCTCTAATGGGTCACACTCCGCGAACCAGGCGTCGATTTCCTCCCAGACTCTGAGCGCCCTTGCGAGCTCGTCCAATGCGGGACGGCGGCATTGCCGCTGAAACTCCCGCTCAGCTGCGAGCTCGATGGGATACACTGCGGCCTGGCCGGGGATAGCAACCGGGGATTCACAGGCCGCAGCGCCATCTGGGGTTGGAGGATATTGATGCCTAAGTGATTGCATTTTCAGGCCCTGCGCACGGTGTACGCCTGAGGCTCGCCGGCGTACTTCTTGACCTGTTCGAGGGACAATTCCTTGCCCCTCAGCTCCGCCGGAATATCCAGCGGAACCTCAATTACCCTCGCGGCGTGCACCGCGAGTCTCAGCGGAAGAACGCCGTAAACGTCCTTCCCCATTATGAAATCCACCGTGGCATGTGCCACGATAGGCGTGCCTTCCGGCACCAGCCCCAACTCGATCAAGTATTGAACGAGCGCCGGGTGACGCGTCACAACAATGCTCTCTCTCATATTCTTCTCCTCGGCCCCGGCTATATGCCGGATGGCCTTTTATTCAGAAGCTTCCAGAGTTCACTCCGGTGCGCTTCCGCTTCGCGGCGCGCCTTCTCGACTCGTTCGCGAAGATCCGGGGGGATATACCCCGGCGTGTCGGGGGGTTCCACAGCAGATACGGAAAATGCCTGCGTAAAAACGCAGGCATGCTCCTCTATCTGTTCAGGGGTCAGTGTGACCCCTGAACGCAGCTCCTCGGGCAAATCGAGCGTGAACTCGATGACCCGCCGTGCATGCACAGCGATATGCGGGGGAATGTTTCTCCGTATGGTATACACGGTCTTCCC
This sequence comes from bacterium, assembly GCA_021158185.1. Classification (GTDB taxonomy): domain Bacteria; phylum 4484-113; class 4484-113; order JAGGVC01; family JAGGVC01; genus JAGGVC01. The sequence goes on from JAGGVC010000034.1 coordinate 15,515, forward strand.
CTCTATATTTTCAGCCGTGGCATTTTCCACGACTGGCGTTCCGACGGGAACGAGGCCCCGTCCTTCCAAATACGTCACGAACGCCGGATGGCGCGTGACAACGATGACGTTCCCATTTGCCATAGGAGTTTTGGCGTTCTCAAATTCTGTAACTGTAACAGAGTACGCCTTGAGCTCACCGCTCGCGTACTCTTCCACCTGTTCAAGGGTCAGCTCGACCTCCGAACTTTGAAGCTCCTCGGGCAAATCGAGCGCGAGCTCGATTAACTCTTCCGAACACGCTGCTAAGTCTAGAGAGAGGTACCCACGCGTTGTGTAGACTCTTTTTCGGTCGCCGAATGGCGTGCCCGTTATATCCCGCCTGTTACGGGCGCGCTTTAACCACGTCACACGCCGTGCGCCGCCAAATGCGTGGATTCTTGCGAAATATCGCGCCACTGCGAGGTGGCGCGAAATAACAAGATCTGCCGGCGGATAATCTTCCACCAGGCGAACGATCGGGCTCGACTCCCCCTCCTCGTCGAGGGAATAATTTGCGTGTGAAATGTACGTGCGGTAGCCATGCTCTATTTCAATGGGGCCGTACCGGCGACTCTTGAGGTCCCTGATTTTCTCAAGCCTAGCCTCATTCCAGGCTTGAAACTCCTTCTCATTCATAATCCTAGCTCCCTTGCCCTGCACTAGCGCACTAGGGCTTCGCGGTTCATTTTGCCCGCCCCTACGGGTGCGTCCCGAACGTCGGGGCGGGCGTTGCCACTATCAGATCCCGCTCCCACGGGCGGTTTCGGGATTTGATCTGAGGTTGAGGTTGCGGGGGGTGGAGTCGAACCACCGGAAGCAGGCTTATGAGACCCGCCCAGGCGCGCAGATTGAAAAATCTCGTGCAACTCGACCGGATCGATCCCGAGCAGGCGCGCGAGCTTGAGGTTCACTTCGCGCCTTGGGCGACTTATCTGGCTGCCGCCCTTGAGAAACGCCTTCCAGCGGCTGTAGCCGGAATCAGTGATGGTTACGTTCGTTGGCTCACGCTCGTTGAATCGCTCGACGACCTGCCGGGCGTTGAGCCCGTTCTCGATTTCGTATCTCGTAAGTATGTCCATTCGGTTGCCGTCCTTTCAAAGTCTAGTGAGGTGCACTAGACGTTCTGTAGGGTATACTGCATTTTGCGGTTTGTCAAGCGCGATTGACGGACATGCCGAAAAATCTAGTAGATTTGTTATAATAGTGGCGTGTCAGAATCTTCTGATATCAGAGAGGGATTAACTTTGGATATACCTGATACTAAAAATTGGGGGCAGTATCTCTGCTATTTAAGACGCAAAGCTGGCCTTTCACAGAAAACCGTGGCTGAACTTATTAGCCGGAAGCCCAACACGATTAGCGCGTGGGAGAATCAGCGCACCAAGCCCGGCAAAGAGATTATTCCAAAGCTTCAAGAGCTTTACAACGCCGACCTTTCCTTCCTGTACAACATCCGCCTAGAATTCAAAGAAGCTTCCGAGGGCGAAGTGCTGAAGGAAATTGCGAGCTTGAAGGTTATGATGGAGCAGGTACTTTCCAGCTTCGAAATGCGCCCTTCCGAACTCGAAGGACGAGACGAGGAGTAAATCTGTTATAATTCCTGTGCTCGAAAACTAAGGAGGCTTATTATGAGGTTTGCATTTGTTGCGATTACGATGTTGCTATTGATGGGCTTGTTGCTTTCGTGCGGCGGGGGAAGTTCACTTGCTGACAAAAACCCGTATATCACAATCGAGAACCAGGCTGGAGAACGGGTCGAGGTCTGGGTATCCGACAATCAAAAATACGATTTCCATCTCTGCGCTACACTCGCTGATGGCGAATCCTGCCAGATATACGTCGAGCCGGGCGAAACCAAGGATATCAAGTGCGATTACGCATGCCTGTTTGGCCATCAATACTTCAACCAGCCCGGCGGCGAGCTTATCGTGCTACCGCCGTACGGATCGTGAAGCTTCTCAAGCGCGATAAGTCCTAATGACGATCCCGCCGAACGTGAAGTTCGTGGATCGATTCAAGAAAGCACAGGATAAAGCCCGCGAGGAAAAGCTGAACCTATGGAGTGATTAGTAAAACACCCGTAAATGCTCACAACTGTTCGCTTATATTATGTTCAGTATTATTCCCCTCATATGGACGCTTTAGGCCAGCCTCGTCGATTTCTGAGGGCGTCGTAGGATTCTGGCGGGCCTACCGAGATGCGTTTCGCGCAGCATGGTACAATCCACTCGATGGCAGACCCGAGGCGAGCGGTAATTTATGCCCGTATCAGCCAGAGCGACGGGCGGGATGTCACGATCGACGACCAGATCCGCACAGGCCAGCAGTACGCACGCCAGCAGGACTGGTTTATCGTCGACACGATTGCGGATGTCGATGTATCCGCCGCCACGTTCGAACGCCCTGGCTGGAACAAAATCCTCAAGCTCGCGCGCTCACGCAGGATCGATGTAATCATCGCCAAGCATCCCGACCGCGTGAGCCGCGACATAGACGGCAAAGTCACACCGAGCTACTTCCAGATGCGCGATCAGATCCTCGCCGATCTGGGGGTCACGCTTGAATTCACATCCTACACGGCCTTCGACACCGGCACCGCCGCCGGCTGGATGGGAGATCGGATCGGGATGCTGTTTGCGCAGTTCCACATCGAGCAGAGCCGCGAAAAAGCGCACCTGATGCGCCGCCAGCGACTTGAGCGGGGCGCGTGGCCTGGCGGAATACTACCGCTCGGTACACGGCTCAACGAAAGCTCCGAGCTTGAGCGCGACCCCGAAGACTGGCATGTGATCGAGTTCGTATTCAGGCGCTGGCTCGATACCAATTCAATCGCCCAAGTCGTCCGGGACTGCGCAGAGCGCGGCTATCGCTCGCGCCCCCGAAAGAAACCCGGCAAAACAGCGATGAGCCGAAACAGGCTCGATAAAACAGCGGTGCGTCGGATACTGACGAATCGACATTATCTCGGCGAGATGCAGGCCTACGGGCGCACCTGGCGCTGTGCCGGCGGTTCGTTGATCGACACCGACATTTTCGAGCGAGCCAATGCTTTGCTGAATGGCCGCCGCCGATCCCGTAGCCCGGAGAAGCGCGTTTACCTTTTAAGCGGTCTCGTATTCGAGGCCGCAACCGGCCTGCCGATGACCGGTTATTTCGTCGATAGCAAAAAGCGCAAACGAACGTATTACTACAAGCCGCTGAAAAGGTTGCTGAGTCCCGAACAGCAGAAACTTCTGCCGGGGCTTCAGATGAAATTGGTGCCCGCCGAGAAACTTGAGGCAGAAGTCTTGAAGGCATTCTGTGATCTGGCGGACGATCCGAAGATTGCCCGCTTCGAAGCCGAGGCGATCACCGAGATGGAGAAGGCGCTCAGGATCCTCGAGAGCGAACTTGAGCGTGAAAACGAGTACATGCAGAAATGCCTACAAACCTACCGCATGGTGCTTGAACTCAAGTCCGCAGGACATATACCCCCCGAGCCCGAAACATATGAACTTGAGCAGGACATTCTGCAGCGCAAAAACAACCTGGCAGAGCTCAACGAAGCCATCTCGCTCATCCAGGCGGCGCTTGGTCAGCACGACCTGCTGACGCGCACGATCAAGCAGATTTCGCAATTAGCAGGCCATATTGGGGATTCCGAGCGTCATTATCTGCGCTCATTGCTATCACTTGTGACCGGGCGAATCGCTGTCTCACCAGAGGGCTTCGAGCTAGTACTGATGGGGATTCAGCCGGAAAACGCTCTTACCAATGTAGTGAGCATACTCGGAGAGGGTGGGATTCGAACCCACGTCACGAGGTAACCCGTGAATCGGTTTTCGAGACCGACGCCTTCAACCACTCGGCCACCTCTCCGCATCAAGTCTATTATATCCGCAAATAAGCCTTGATTTCCAAGAAAGACGCTTGATAGCTGCAATATGAGATATCATTATTTCCGTGCCGAATTATCCGCAGAATCTTGATAGCCCTTGCACTCAGCCCGTGCCCGTCCTAATGGGGCCGACCGGCAGCGGCAAAACATCAACCGCCGTCGCACTCGCCCGAAACTTCCCCGTCACCGCCGTCGTAGCTGACCTGCGTCAGGTTATGTCAGGCATGGTGATCGGCAGCGCACAGCCCACGCCAGACGAGCTCGCCGCCCTGCCCCACAAACTTTCAGGCGTGCTCGATCCTGCGACCGACATAACAGTCAACGACTGGCGCAAGCTTGCAGAAGCTGCAATCGCCGAAGTGATAACAGAAGACAGGATTCCGCTCGTCCTGGGCGGAAGCGGACTTGCAGTTCAGGCTCTGATATCAGGCGCGCGTTTCGACGCGCCGCCCGCGCCCATTCTCAGGAAAGCGCTTAACCGATGGCTTGACGAAGGCGCACTCGATTCGATTGTTGAAGCGGCTGGCGATGCGATTTCAGGTTTAATCAGGCGTGATGAATTTACGAATCCCCATCGCGTAATCCGCGCCATCGAAAGATTCGCGTACAGGAACCGCGAAACACCGCCGCCCGCATTCCTGCCGGATTTTGTGAAGGATGCCTGTGCTCGTCAGACAGATGCCTGGTGCGGTCTCCCTGAGGCGACAAGTGAGGATGACGATGAAATGGCCGCCCCTGCGTATGCGTATCGGATTTTCGCGCTCGATCCCGATCTCAAGTGGCTTGCGGAAAGAATTCACCGGCGTGCGAAGGCGATGTTTGAGGGCGGGATGCTCGACGAAGTGAAGGCGCTTCTTGAACGCGGTGTGGCGCGGGACGCGCGCGCGCTGAAGGGCCACGGCTATCCCGAAGCGATAGGTGTGCTCGATGGTGACATGAGCATAGATGAAGCGATCGAGAAAACCGCCGCCGTTACGCGTAAGTACGCGAAAAGGCAGATGACCTGGCTCAAGGGCAGGTTCGACGATGTCGAATTCATCAGGGTCGGCGAGGATCACCCGCCGGAAGATGCGGCGGACGTAATAGGAAGATGGCTGGAGGACAACTGGCCGCTGTCGTGCAATTCCACGAAGCAGGAATAAGCGATTAATGCGCCACTCTCTGCAAGCTAAATGCTCAGGTCGCAGTGCGTCTATTCGTTCATCCGCAGCCAGATAGTTCTCGGCTCATCCGCCCGAATATCGAACCACAGGAATGCAGCATCGGGATCATCAAAATCGAGTGTGTTGCTGATGATGTGATCGCCCGGCGGGATCTGCGCAGCATCCTCTTCGTCCGGAGCAAGCTCGAATAATAGCTCGCCGTCCAAGTACTGCGGGAAATCCCTGTCGGTCTCGTTTATAACAGTGATCGTCCCCCATTCGGATTCCGGCGGGACGAACTTCTCTTCTTCGTCTACATCCCCAGTCGGCACCTCGCTGATAACATCACCCGTATTCCTGTCTATGGTCTGCTTGATTTCCTGCTCGGCTGCGAATATCTCCTGGACGTACGCCATGCCTGCTTCAAGCGTGATCTCGCGCGTACCCAGTCCTTCGAATCCAGGCGTCGAAACATCGTAGATTCCGGGATCAAGCTCCCAGATGTACGATTCTCCTGCTGGAATCTGCTCGTCTGGATTTTCGCCAACACGGAACGGAAGCGACAAATCCGTGCGGTTGTAGATTTCGAGCGTCGCAAGCTCCATCTGCCCCGGATTGACCCCTTCAGGCGTATCGGCAATCTCGGTGTTTGCCGCGGCGATAACAACCGGATCCTTAAATAGCCTGATAATTTTGTACGTGTACTTGACGATGGTGGCGAGCGGCTTGAGAATTCCGAGCGCCCCTCCGCAGGACGGTACCGACATAAGAACGAACGACGCAAGCGTGACGACAAGCAACGTCTTGGCAAATCTCTTCATGATCATCCTCCTGACCCTTACAGAAAGCCTGTTTCCCGATATCATTATACCAGATATTCTCGCAACCTGCAACTATGCACGCGAAACGAGTCCGTGGGGCATTCTATGCTCAATCGCCTTCTACGAAATACACATAACATTGTATATTTGCAGGATCAACACCGATTCGATGCTACTCATCCCCGTATCTTTCGGGCCAGAGTTTTTTCAGGCGTTCGGCGAGTTTTTCCTCGAAGCCGCGGCCTGTCGGCCTGTAGAACACTTCGCCGTCTATTTCCTCCGGCAGATAACGCTGGCGTGAGAAGCCAGTTTCATGCTCGTGCTGATAATCGTAGCCCTTGCCGTAGCCCAGCTCCTTCATCAGCCTCGTTGGCGCGTTCCTGATGTGGAGCGGCACGGGGAGACTGCCCGTCTTTTCAATCAGCTTCGTTACTGCGCCTACAGCCTCGTAGATTCGGTTCGACTTCGGCGCGCACGCGAGGTACACCACAAGCTCTACGAGATGCACGTTGCATTCTGGAAGTCCGATGAACTCAACGGCGTTCTTCACGCTCGACGCGAGTATAAGTGCATACGGATCGGCAAGCCCGATGTCCTCACCGGCCATCCGCATAAGCCTGCGCGCGAGGTATTTCGGGTCTTCGCCGCCCGCGATCATCCGCATAAGCCAGTAAAGCGCGCCGTCGGGGTCGCTCCCGCGCACGGCCTTGTGAAGCGCGGAAATCTGGTCGAAGTGCTCCTCACCCGCCTTGTCGTAACGGACAGCCTTTTCCTGAAGCGCCTCCTTCAGAAGTGCCTCTGTGAGCGCAATCGCCACCTGCGAGCCGGATTCTGAAGCATCGGCTGCGTTTGATTCGCCATCCTCAGATGTGGATGCATCCCTGGCAGTGTGGCGCGACAGGAAGATTTCCACTGCAAGCTCAAGTGTGCCAAGCGCAAACCGCGCGTCGCCATCCGAGATGCGCGCGACGCGCGCGAGATCATCGTCCGTCACCTCGATATTCAGGTTGCCGAGTCCTCTTTCGTTATCAATGACGGCGCGCTTGAGGAGCACTGTAATGGCATCGGCATCGAGCGACTTGAGCACGAGAACCTTGCATCTGGAAAGAAGCGGTCCGATGACCTCGAAGCTCGGATTCTCGGTCGTCGCACCGATGAGAGTGATCGTGCCGGACTCGACGTGGGGCAGGAACGCGTCCTGCTGGAGCTTGTTGAACCGGTGGATCTCGTCTATGAAGAGGATCGTGGCCTGGCGGAACATTTTCCTGGTTTCCTTCGCCTGCGCGATGACTGCTTTGACATCCTTCACACCGCTCGATACGGCGGACAACGTGATGAATTGCGCGCCTGTCGATTCGGCGATGACATGCGCTAGTGAGGTTTTGCCGCAGCCTGGAGGGCCCCAGATTATGAGCGAAGGGATACGGTCACCCTCGATCAGGTTGCGCAGGAATCGCCCTGGGCCGACGAGATGATCCTGGCCAACGAACTCGTCGAGCGTCTTCGGACGCATCCTGTCCGCAAGAGGTGCATGATCGCGTTCCACGTCTCCATTATAGGCGATTGTCCCGCGCCATCCTGCAATACGTGAGTGTGCGAAGTGATTCGCCGGCGAGTGATCGGTTTACAGGGAAACGTATAGCTCCGCTAGAACGCCTGTCTTGATTCTTGAAGAACTCCCTTTACCGTGAGCATTTCTCTGAGTTTTCTCTTGAGGTCGGCCTGCATCGCCGTCATCGGAAGCCTGAATTCCTCATTGCACAGTCCGAGCATCGCGCACGCGGTTTTCACAGGAATCGGATTCGTTGTTGTAAAAAGTGCGTCGAAAAGCGGCATAAGCTTCTCGTGAATCTCCAAAGCGTTCTCTGTTTTCCCGCCCTTTGTAAGCTCGATCATTCTCTTGATTTCATCACCGACGAGGTGGCTGGCAACGCTCACAACGCCCACCGCCCCCCGCTTCACCATTTCCATTGTAAGCGGGTCGTCGCCTGAATAAACTGCGAAACCGTCCCTGCAGTTCTTTTTGTACCAGTCGACCATTTCAGGATCGCCGCCAGCTTCCTTGATCGCGACGATGTTCTTGTGACTGGAAAGCTCGGCGACGGCTTCCGGCAAAATCCTTGCGCCCGTTCTTCCCGGTACGTTATAGAGAAGAACGGGAAGGCCGACATCTGCAATCGCCGTGAAGTGCGCTATCTGACCGTCGAAGTTGGGCTTGTTGTAGTAAGGCATCACGGCCATCACTCCGTCAACATCCAACACCATTGCATCACGCGTTGCCGCGACGCTTTGCGCCGTGTTGTTCGTCCCAGTGTTGGCCACGATCGCTGTCCCTTGAGGTGCATTTCTTTTATAGTGGCGAAAAAGCTTCTGCTTCTCCTCTCTCGTCACGGTCGGGCCTTCGCCGGTTGTTCCGCACACGACGATTCCATCCGTATGCCGCGGGCAGAGGTGATTGATGAGCTTGTCAACGCATCTGAAGTCGACGGAATCAGCACCCTCCGAAAAGGGCGTTACAACGGCTGTAAGTACAGATCCAAATGGCGCGTTCATCTTTTTTCCTCCTGAAATCGTCTCTAATCGCCAGCATCCTTGCCTGATGCAAGCTCGTTTATTCTTGCCGCGATGCGAAGCGCGTTTAATGCTGCACCGATACGTAGATTGTTCGCGCAGCAGAAAAACGAATACTCGCGTCCTTCCACGTCGACCGGCCTGAGCCTGCCGACTTGCACGAGATCGTAATCCGGGCGGCTCGCGGACACCGGCGTGGGATAAACTTCGGGGTCGTTCGGCAGATAATCTATGGCATAACCAGCTTTCAATGCATCCTCAACAGCATTAAGCTTTGTCGGTTCACGTAGTTTAGCGAACACCGAAATGCTGTGTCCGACAAAAGCATCTATGCGCGCCGCCGTGACGCAAACATCCAGATTTTGCAGGCCGAGGATTTTCGGAAGCTCAAGCATGATCTTGCGCTCCTCGCCCGCAAAGCCGTTGTTATCGAGCGAGCCGATCTGCGGAAGAATGTTGTGCGCCGAACCAGATGCACGAAGCTCGCTCGTATCGTACGTTGGATAAAAAATGTCCAGCTCTTCCTTGAGGCTGGATATCGCGTCCCGCCCAGCACCGCTTATCGCCTGGTACGTGCTCGCAATAATCCGTTTGATCCCGAATGCATCGAATAGCGGTTTTACTGCCAGCGCGAGCTGAATCGTCGTGCAGTTGGGATTTGCCGCGAGCCTGTCCGATTGCTTGATTTCATCGTCGTTCACACCGCAAACAACGAGCGGCACGTCTTCGGAAAGTCTGAAAGCGTTCGACTTGTCCACGATTCGGATTTGTGGATATTCGGAAAGGAGCTTTGGAATCCACTTCGCGCTAAGGTCGTCTCCCACAGAAAAGCTCGCAATATCAACGCCCTCGAAGCTCTCAAGGGCAAGCGGTTTGCACGGCCAATTTCGCCCGAAACATTCGATCTCCCTTCCTACCGACTCGTCGCTGGCAATGGGCACAATGGCATCGCAGCCTGGAAGATAATCTGCTTCGAGCATGTCAATCAGCTCCGCTCCGACAAGGCCTGTTGCGCCAACGATTGCAAGCTTCATATCAGTTTCCTTCCGCGAACCTGAGCACCTGGTCAAGGCCGATGATAAGACCCGGATATGCAGCCGCGGCAAATTTAATCGCAAGGATCACGCCCGGCATGAAACACTCCCTGCTGATCGAACGATGCGTAATCTCCAAGGTTTCGCCCTGACCACCGAATATAACATTCTGCTCCGCGAGGATGCCGGGAAGACGGACGCTATGCACGTGAACTTCGTCGAGCGTTCCCCCGCGGACATGCGCCAGCGATTCGCGCTCCGTTTCAGCTTCTGCCAGTCTTGGATTAGCTGCAACCATCTCACTCACCGTAAAAATCGCTGTACCGCTCGGTGCATCCTTCTTCCCCGAATGATGCCGTTCAATTACCTCTACTGTACCGAAGAAAGGTGCTGTTCGCCGAGCAATGTCTATCATTAGGTTTGCGCCGATGGAGAAGTTTGGAACAATCAGGCAGCAGACACCTGCTTCCTCCGCAAGCTTCTCAAAGACATCGATCGAATCATTCGGAATGCCGGTTGCACCGATAACGACGGGAATCTTCGCCTTGAGAACAAATGGAATATTCTCGACGACCGCTGCTCCCACGCTAACATCGACAACAACATCGGGAGCTTCGGCAAGAAAGCGCTCGATGTCGTCGGTGATGGCTATGCCGAGTTCACCTGCTCCCGCAAGCGTTCCCCAGTCCTTGCCTGCATTGGCAGTATCGAGGGCTGCATGCGGCTGAAGTTCGTTGGCTGCAACAAGTGCACGACAGATTTCAAGCCCCATCCTGCCTGCAGCTCCAATCACGCCAACGGTAATGGAATCATTCATAAGTTCACCTGATATTAGCTTGAATACAAGCTACCAATTATTCGGAATTCACGCCATTTGCACCCAACAATCATCTTACACCGCCAGCACCGGGTCTCGATTATTGTATCAAACGGCCTACTACGGATCTCAGAAACCGTCCGGTGTATCAGTCAAGGTACATTATTCTGCATCGTCAGGTTGCGAATCGTCATCGGAACTGGGAAAATCATCAAGAAACTGTGCATCGGGTACTTCGCCCTTTCTAGCCCTCATTTCCTCGGGCAGAAGGCGCTGAATATCAAGCATGATTTCGGCAGTTATTTCATCCAGCCTTGAACGGGGAATCGCTTCGCCATTAGAATCTCCTTTTTCAAAAACTCTCGGCTTTCCATACGTTACCGTAACTCTTCCAGGGCGCGGCACCTTCATTCCTCTATGAAACGCCTTATGTGTTCCTGTAATTCCAACCGGAACAACTGGACAGCCGGTTTTGAGCGCAAGCACCGAAATTCCGCTTCGTCCGCGCATTACGCGACCGGTTGCCGATCTCGTGCCTTCCGGAAATATAATTACCGTGCCGCCCTCTTCCAGACACTTCTGCGCTACAATGAGAGCCTTTCGCCCGCCGCCGCCTCTTTCAACTCCGATCTGTCCGACCAAGCGCAAAAACCAGCCTGGGATGGGCATCCTGAAAAGCTCTGCTTTTGCGATGAATGAAACGGGCTGCGGTACTCCGATACCTACAATCGGTGGATCGAGGTGGCTCGCATGGTTTGAAGCGAGGATCAGCGGACCTTCCCGCGGGATATTTTCGACGCCGAAATACCTTACTCGCCAAAATAGCTTCGCTCCAAGCCAAATGCATCCGCATGCCAGTCTGTAAACGAAAAGTCCAAACGGAGTAAGCACAACTGAATTATATTACTGCTTTCTCTTATCGGCAAGGAATACGGATTGTGTCGGGCGATGCATCATCGGCCGCTCGAGCGATTTCGGTAAAGGGGCAGGTGATCCGAGTTCATTCGAGAAAAAAGGGGAGCCTTTCGGCTCCCCAATTCATTCTGCACGGCATGTCAGCCGGGGGGGCACTCGGTCAGAAATCGACCATTTCATATTCCAGGATGAATTCGGCCACGAAATGTACTGTACCGTCTTCACCCGATATCCTTTTGCCTTCGACAAGTACGTAATCCTGCGGCTGAATTCCTGATTCAGACACGATCTGTGTTCTGTTGGTTATTTCGAATCTGTACTCCGGAACGCCCGCCATATCACCGCCATCATACTGAGGTGCGATGAGGATGTAGTCGTTTTCAACATACTGCATCACAAGTCCTTCAACCGTGATGAACTCATCGGGGGGCGGTGGAGGCACAACCTGATGAACGAACATAACAGCTGCGATCAGATGACCGTCTTCATCGAGTAACGGCAAGCCGTCGCTGCCGATCCGGAATATCGCCTCAGCATCGAGCAGACAATCAATTACCGCCATCTCCATCAAGCTGCCGATACCGATCAGGTCGGTCATCGGATCCACGCGCACGGTTACATAATCCACACCTGGCGGCATGCCCGGATCGCTGGGATCTCCGTTGCCGGGGCCGTTCGGGTCGTCAGGATCCGTCCATCCGCCTTCCGGCCCGCCTATTCCGTAGCGATACGGTTCAATCTTTACAATACCGTTGTTCTGCTCCAAGTCCTCATAGACGATGACATCGCGCACCTGCCCGTAAACAGATGCGGGGGGAGGTGGCGGTGGAGGAGGTGGAGGAGCAACAAATACCATCAGAAGATCTGCAATCGGAAATCCGTGATCATCGAGAATCACATTGCCGTTCTCTCCAACCTTGAATACAGCGTGCGCCTCAGCACCTATATCGATGTCATAGAGGCTTGCCACACCTTCGAGAACCGTCTCCGGTACTACACGAACAGGCCTTGGTTCAGCATCATCGGGTGGATTGGTAGGATCGTTGGGCTCCCCAGGCTGCGGCGAATTTGGCTGAATAACTACAACGCCGTTATTGCCCTGCGAACCGCCCGGATTGTCGCCGAAGATTTCAACGTTCCTGACGATTCCGAAAATACCGGGCGGAGGAGGAATTGGACGCATCACGTTAAAAACTGCTGCAACCGGATTACCCTCATCATCGCGGACAAGTGTTCCATCGGGCGAAATCATCATTTCGCTCCAGATGTTGTCGCGAATTACGATTTCATCGTAGCTGTCAACTCCGCCAAGCCTTGTAACGGGAACAATCTTGATCCATGTGAATATAGGCTCAGGTCTGTCGGGGTCGTCCGGCCAATCCGGAGGGATATCGCCTGGATAGTCGTTTCCAGGATAATCCTCGCCATCGCCATCGCCGAAGAATCCGTCACCGCGATCCGATCCGTCATCGCACATCGGCCACCTATCGCCGGGATCCTCCGGACCTCCATATGGCGGACGATCGTTGAAGCCTGGTCCGTCCAAAATATCATCCCAGAAACCGAGCACGCCTACGAGATGATTCGCCGGACGCAAGTCAACAACTTCCCCGTGGAAAGTGAATCCGAATGGCGGTGGAGGTGGCGGTGGTGGAGGTGGCGATGGAACTGCGATGAGCAGTTTGGCAACTAGCCGTTCCGTTGTAGCGTCGCCGAGCCTGCCGAAAAGCGATGCCCGCATTCCTTCGTGGAGCTCTCCGAGATGCTCGATGCCTGCAAGAATGGTCTCCTGATTAACGCTTACCCAAAATTCACCGAACTTGAAATCAGGCATTTCGTTATCAGAAGTAACGGTGATCAGAACGCCTTTTATCAACAGGTCGGCACCGAAGGGAGGCCAAATTTCACGCGGATCAAGCTCTATTTTTTTGATAACGCCGTCAAGCGCAAAGAAACCGCTTCCTTCGGGCGGGGGGACAAGTCTCTGCACAAACTGCGCCTGAAGAACGTTGTCTGTCAGACGCTTGCCTGCGGCGAGAAGCTTCATTCCAAGTTCGATATCTGCAAATGAATCGATGCCCTTATAGCGAGTGTCATCCAAAACATGAACGGGAAAAACTCCATGTTCTTCAAAAACGAGTCCGAAGATATAGATCATCCGAACTCCTTCGGCAAGATAGCTGTGGCGCTCGCTGTCAATCTCGATAACCTTGCCCTTCACTTCAATGCGGTTATTGAAATTATCCCCGTCGGGCGGACGTTCGTATCCATCAGGCAAAGGTGGCTCACTACTACCTTCCAATCTCATATCGTTCTGCCAGCCGTCCCCGAAACCGTCGGTTCCTTCGAAGAATCCTTCGCCATCATCGAGCCAGCCGAAGTGATCGCCGGATTCACCGAACGGCATGTCAAGACCGTTTTCGCCGAAAACGCCGCTCTTGAAATTCCCGCCCTCAAAACCGCCTTGCAGCCTCAAGCCGTCGGGTATACCATCGTCATTTCCGTCATAGCCGGAAAGGTTGAGATGCATTGACCCCGCTCCCGACCCTTCGAGCTCGAATGGAAGCTCGGCATAGAGACGGTTTTGAGCGCTCTCCGTCGTTCGAAGTTCCACCTTGATTCTAAGGTTGGCGTTCTTCGAAACTTCTTCTGCGTTCACTTCAAACCAGCCGGTGTCGTTCGTTTCGGACGCGGAAATAATGTTGTTGTCGGAAAGAAGCGCAACGCCTGCATTAGCAATCGGGGCAGCACTGCTCGACCGGGAGATTTCGCTTTCTCCCTGTACAAGGCCCGTATAAGTCAAAATACCACTGATCGCGATATCCTGATCCGAATCAGCGGGCGGCGGAGTTGTTCCGCCTGGGTTTGGATTCGGGATGATAGTGGATGATCCTCCACCTCCACATGATACAGCGAACAATGCCGTCACGAAGATGATCAGCATCACTAAAAATAATTTTCTCACGTCAATACCTCCCAAAAGGGTTGTGTCAGGTGAATTATTCCCTTTTCAGCTCAATTTGTCTACTCCCGATTGCCTACTTTTTTAAGGGTACCAATTTTTGCCTGCAAATAGATGCTCAAATTCAGCTGCAAACTCAAGTGCATATTCCATACGATCAGGCCAATTTGCACCTGAAAAATTGGTACCCCAAAGATTCGTACGTATTGGTAGTTTGCAGCATGCGTCCAAAGAGGTACTATATTAGCGGCACATGTTTATTAAGATTGACAAATCCAGCAGGATACCCGTCTACCGGCAGATAATGAATGCAATCATCGAATTGATTGATTCAGGGGTGCTTGCCGCGGGTGAAAGGCTGCCTTCCAGCAGAGAACTTGCCCACTCGCTCGGCGTTACGCGGAAGACAGTCATTACAGCTTACCAGGAGCTTGTTGCAATCCAGTACCTCGATTCAACAATCGGCAGCGGTACTTTTGTAAGTCACCTTAAAGGCAGCAAACGAAAACCGACCGAGCCTCCTGAAACCTATCCAGAGCCCGCATTTGAGGCATCGGAAATGCCGGAAGCTCTTAAGAACATGTCCTGGCAGAAATATATGCTCGCAGGCGATTTTTTCGCCATGCCCAGGCGAAATGTGAAATCCTGGTCGGGAAGCGAGAAATTCATCAGCTTCGCCAAGGCACTTCCCGATCCGACCCAGTTTCCATTCGATCGAATCAAGAAAATCGCATCACGTATGCTGTGGGATCCTAAAGCATACTTCTTCAACTACGGACACCCGCAAGGTTATCAGCCCCTCGTCGAATGGGTGAGTCAGTGTCTTGCCGCCGAGCAAATCGATATGCGCGAAGGGCATAATGATGTGATTCTTGCGGGCGGTTTCCAGCTCGCTCTGAACCTGCTTCTTTCCTTCCTTACGCGCGAGGGCAAATCAGTTGCAGTTGAAAATCCGACCTACACATCGGTCCTCAACTCACTGATTGCGCGCGGCATCAAGCACGTAGGTATTCCGATGGAACCAGATGGAATGAATCTCAGGATTCTCAGGGAAAAGCTCAAGAGCAAGAAAATCGGGCTTATTATCGTCGTCCCAACGCTGCATAATCCGACGGGAACGATTATGTCCCTCGAAAAGCGGCGCGAACTTTTGCGGCTTGCTGCTGAGTATCAGGTTCCGATAATCGAGGATGTCTACCTGATGTTCCTTGGATACGAGGGCAAAGCGCTGCCAAGCCTCAAGGCACTCGATTTAGGCGGATATGTTTTCCAGGTCGGCAGTTTCAGCAAAGTATTTCTCCCCGGACTTAGAATAGGCTGGATAACCGCACCGAGCGAGGTTGCGCTGCCGCTCGTCAAGCTCAAGCGTGCAACGGATCAGGGTGACAGCTTTTTCCTGCAAACACTCCTTTACGAGTTCATAATTAAAGGTTATTTTGATATGCATACTCGTAAAGCACGACGGGTATACGACGGCAGACGCGAAATCATGATGGATGAATTGAAACGTCATATGCCGGATGGTGTTTCCTGGATCGAGCCGAGGGGAGGATTATCAACTTGGCTTTCGCTGCCCAAGGGGTATAATAGCCGCGAGCTTTATGAAGTTGCTCTTGAAAAGGGCATGGAGATCGCCCCAGGCAACTTCTTTTATGTAGGCAAAAAGGATGCAAGATCATTCAGACTTGCGTTCTCTATGCTTAGTCAGCAGGATGTACGCGAGGGTGTTAGAAGGCTAGGGAGGATTGTGAAGGACTTTCTGCGAACAGGAAAGGCCAAGCGATAAGGAACCAGGTATGATTAGGCACTGCGGGATTTTCTTTTTTGCGATATTGGTCTTGTTTTCGCTGATCCTCGTTTCAGCCTGCGGTTCTGGCGGTCAGCGAAAATTTTCGCCTGTTCCCTATTCACCACCCGGCAACGGAGGTGAATCCGGCTCAGGTGCAACGGGTACAGACCAACCGGCACCTCCTCCTCCATCGCAACACACCGACGAACCTGGGAACATCGAGACTTTCCTTTTGGATATCGTTGATCCTTCTTTGCCTGCCTGGGACGATCCACAGAGATCCGCTCTCGCAGGAAATATTGTTATCCTTGGACTGCAACTGGAAATTCCTGACGAGAACTACTTCCCGACAGACCCTGAACAACAACCCTCGGGGCTGATCCTCACACGCATCATTGACGATGAAGACAACATCGGGAGCACACAATATCCCGATGATCTGGGTGATTTCTTCCATGCTGATCTGGAACCCGGCTACGGGATGACGTTCAACCTCGTGGCCCAAGTCGAGGATGATCTGAACGGCGACGGTCTTGGGCATGACATTATAGACCTGCGTATACCTGTCAACCTTGCAGCAGGAAAGGTAACCGAGCTTTTCATTACGCTGTCACCGGTTGAGCCTGAGCGGTACCTGTTCGAAAGCGGCGCTGACCAGCCTTTCGGCATCATTCTCGAACTTGCATACAACTACAACGGTCCCGAAGGAACACGCACGAAGCACCAGGCAATTAATTTTGCCACTGGTAAAACCGTCCTCGACATGAACGGGGACAGGTTTTATGAGCCGCTTGATTTCGGCGGTGATGATTCAAACTCCGACGGAATTTACGATAACGCACCACCACTCATTCCACCCGGCGGAATCGATGCTGATTTCGTTACGCTGGAAGGATTCGTAATCGAGTACGCTCCCGGACTCATCACAATTAAACCTGAGTTCGAATATTCCGAGCCAAAGCACATTTTCTTCGATCCGCGCACTGCAATTATGTCACCGCTCGGATTCGAACTTCATCCAGGTGAGATAAGGCCCGGCCATTTCGTACTCGTCCAGGGATTCATCGCTCCCGGCGACAAGCTCGTTGCAATTACAATAATCGTATTCCCGCCGCCCAACGAACAACCGCCGTGGTATTTTGAACCTCCTGGGCCTGGAATCGGCGAACCTGATGATATGTTTCCATAACGCCTTCAAACGAAGCTGCCACGCTTGAAAATTGATACTTCAGCTTGCGCTTGTTCACCCATCCTGCTTAATAATCATCGACGCGCACGTATTATCTGCTAATATCCTTTACGGTAAACACGGTGACTAGGCCGAAACCCGGAGTTCGAATGATGGTCAGCTCGATAAGCCAGGACATTACTGAAATTGTTGATGCTTTTTCAGCAGATTTTAAGCGCGTACGTGACGCTATTCACCGCGCGATAGTCGGAATGGACGACGTTGTGGACGGAACGCTGATTACGCTCTTTGCGGCTGGCAACGTCCTGCTTGAAGGCGTACCGGGGCTTGGCAAGACCATGCTCGTACGAACCCTTAGCAAGGTTGTTTCCTGCGATTTCTCGCGCATTCAGTTCACTCCCGATCTTATGCCGTCCGATATCACGGGTACGAACATCATTGAGGAAACAACAGAAGGTAAGCGGTACAGGTTTATGGCTGGGCCTGTTTTTTCCAACATCGTACTTGCCGACGAAATCAACAGGGCGACTCCCAAAACGCAGAGCGCTATGCTAGAGGCTATGCAGGAACAGAGCGTAACCGTGATGGGCAATATCAGGAAGCTCGATCCACCCTTCGTCGTACTCGCCACCGAGAATCCCATTGAAATGGAAGGTACTTATCCTCTGCCTGAAGCCCAGCTCGACAGGTTCTTCATGAAGCTCCTGATTCATTTTCCGAGCGAGGATGAGCTCTGCAAGATTATGGAAAGAACAACGGGCGAACTTGCTGCAACACTTTCCCCCGTTATCGACCGTGCCAGAATTATCGAAATGCAGAATCTTGTTCGCCGTGTCCCCATCGCCGAGCACGTTTCAAGATTCGCGGTACGAACAGTTCTTTCCTGCCACCCCGAAAACGATCTTGCGACACCGCTCGTCAGAAAATACGTTCGGTACGGACCAAGCCCGCGAGGCGTACAGGCGTTGATTCTCGGAGGCAAGATCAGAGCGCTCATCGCGGGTCGTTACAACGTTTCAGCGGATGATATTCGAGACTGCGCATACGGTGCTCTCCGTCACAGGCTCATCCTGAACTTCGAGGCAGAAGCCGAAGGCGTCGATCCCGATGCTATTGTTGAAGAAGTGCTTTCGAAAGTCGAAATGCCGCTCACCGAGCCCAGAACAGGTTAAAACCCTCAGGATTTGCCGCTGCAATCATTCCGCTGGCAATTCAGCCACGTCTGTTATACAATTCGCGCCTATGCTTGAAAATATGCCCTTCGATGTTGTTGAGGATGAGATACTCGCTCGTGTCGAACCACTTGAAGGCGAGCTGATGCCGCTCAAATGGTGCTATTTTCGCTATCTCTCGGAAGACCTGCACAGCAGCGGCGCACTTCCGCCGTTTTCGCTTGTCAAAGTTGACGGATATGCAGTCTCGCTCAAGGATATTGAGAATGCGAGCACGGAAAGACCGATAGCTCTTGATATTCTCGAAACCGTCTCTTCGGGTCAGCATCAGTCCAAGAAGCTTTTGAAGGGCTATTGCACATTCGTTGAAAGCGGAGCTCAGCTTCCCAGAGGCGCAGATGCGGTCGTCGAAGTATCACGTATCCGTAAGAATGGCAATAAAGCTATATTTGATTCTCCCGTGCGGAGCGGAGAGGGGATAATCAAAAAGGGATCGGTGATTAAACCTAACGACCTTGTAATGCGCACGGGAGATTATTTAACTCCTGCAAGAGTCGGTGTCCTTTCAGCCATTGGACACACAGAAGTGAAAGTTGTCAGGCCTCCCGTAATCGGAATTATAAGTACAGGCAATGAACTCGTATCGAGCGATACCGACAAGCTGAAGACCGGCCAGATCCGTGACGCGAACACACACATTCTCTCCGCCAAGCTCACGGAAATGCGGCTACCGCACATGAGCCTGGGCGTTGTGCCCGACAGCCGGAATGCGCTGGTTGACGTAATCAGCCGCGTCATTCACCAAGTGGACGCCCTGATTATCACTGGCGGCAAAGTGAAAGGGAAAAAGAAGTTTCTGGAGGAAACCGTCGAATCATCCGGCGAGCTGGTGGTGAACGGCGTGAGAATGAACCCCGGCGGAAGTTTCAGCTTCGGCTTTTTCAAACATAAGTACATCTTCGCATTGCCCGGTACACCTTCCGATGCACTACTAGTTTTTGATATTTTAATTGAGCCTGTCATTCAAAAAATGATGGGCGCCCGGTATTTCAGGCAGCCGGTACGAACGGGCATCCTTGCCGGCTCCATCAGCCTCGATTGCGACAGAGATTCATTTTTGTGGGCGAGGTTCGAAATGAGCGACACGGAGAAATTCCACGTAACACCGCTCTCTGAGTCATTTGATGTGAACCTTGCACAAGCGATACGAGGATCGTGCGTCATCAGACTGGCACCAGGCGTTCACCGCATGTCAACTGGTGATGCGGTCAGCTTCATCGCAACCAGTCCGGACAGATTGTTTACACCCCCGATGTACGCCCCAGGTCTCAATGATGTAAACGCTTCCCGCACGGTTTCCAGCGAATCATCTACGAATATGGCGGACACCAACGAGTAAGCCGCTTCCGGGTTGCATGCATAACTTGCCTGTGAAAACACTTACCCCTGCCGGCCATCTTCCGGATACCATCGCGGAATGAAATTCCTCGCCGCTGCTGTTTCGTCCGGATTAACTACCTGAAGCAGATTCGCATCGGGTTTCTTGAATTTCTCCGGATCGGATTTTATGGCTTCGGCGAGTCCTTTCATAACCTCAATGAAATGATCGAGTGTCTCCTTGCTTTCGGTATCTGTAGGCTCAATCATCAGTGCCTCGTGAACGATGAGCGGGAAATATGTCGTGGGTGCGTGGATCCCTTTTTCGAGAAGCTTCTTATCAACGTCTTTCGCAGTTACTCCATACTCGCGCTTGAAGTGCTCTGCGCTTGCAACAAACTCATGCATGCAGCGCGCGTAATATGGAATTTCAAACGCGTCCTTTATTCCTTCTTGGATATAGTTGGCGTTGATCACAGCGTTTTCAGCCACGCGCCTTAAGCCACGCGCGCCGATATGAACGAAATAAGCGTACGTGCGAACGAGCACGAGAAAGTTCCCCCACCATGCCTTCATCCTGCCAATCGAATGCTCAGGCCAGACTACTTCCGGCTTCCCGTTCTTCACACAGAAAACCGCGCCAGGAAGAAATGGTGCGAGCTTCTCTTTGACACCGATCGGCCCGGCTCCCGGCCCGCCGCCTCCATGCGGAGTAGAAAAAGTCTTATGTGTATTCAGATGCAGAAGATCGAAGCCCATATCGCCCGGCCTGACGATTCCAAGAAGTGCGTTCAGATTCGCGCCGTCGTAGTAAAGCAGTGCACCGATTTTGTGGAGCATATCTGCGATTTCACAGATGTGTGACTCATAAAGCCCCAGCGTATTCGGGTTCGTGAGCATAATACCTGCGATCTTTTCGGCACCGTACTTGTTAATCACAGCCTCAATCGCCGATGGGTCGGTCAGCCCTTCATCCGTGCTTTTGACCTCGACAACATTGAATCCCGCAACTGCTGCGCTTGCCGGATTGGTTCCGTGCGCACTGTCGGGAACTATCATGATCTCCCGTTCGGATTCGCCGATGTGGTCGAAGTACTTCCTGAATGTCAACATTCCAGCAAACTCGCCTTGCGCACCTGCAGCAGGCTGCAATGCAAATGATTCCATCCCGGTTGTTTCACACATCCACTCCGATGTTTCAGCAAGAAGCTCAACTATGCCATCCGCAGTGATGAGCGGCTGCGATGGATGAACTCCCGCGAATCCATCGAATCCCGCCGCCTTGTCGCAAAGGCGGGGGTTGTATTTCATAGTGCAGCTTCCTAGCGGATAGAAGCCCGTATCCACACCGAAGGTTCGAAGAGAAAGCCTCGTGTAGTGGCGGACAACATCGAGGTGCGAAACTTCGGGAATGAAAGGAGCGGATTCGGGAGCAAGCCCCTCCGGAGCGGTGAATTCCCAATTGAAATTCCGTTTGGGATACCTGACACCGCGGCGGCCCTGTACACTTTTGTCGAAAATCAATGCGTCCTTGGCGTATGTCATTTCGCCACCTCCGATTTAAGTGCATTGACATAGAATTCCAGATCTTCCTCGGTATTCTGCTCCGTTACGGCTACGAGCCAGCGATCCTTCGAACCTCCGAACATTGAGAGCGGTATTCCGGGAAGTACTCCTTTCTCAATCATCCCATCGAAAATACGATCAGGATCGTCATTCTCGATTTTAATCACAAATTCGTTGAAGAATTGAGCATCGGGAAATGCGAGCGAAACATGGTCAAGCTTGCAGAGCGATTCAGCAAGGTAGTGTGCACCACCGCTTGAAAGCGCGCCGACTTCCTTGAAGCCCTCCTTTCCGATGCTCGAAAGATAAATCGTCGCTGTGAGCGCCATCAGCGCCGAATTGGTACAGATACTCGAATTCGCCTTTCCTCTTCGGATATGCTGCTCGCGCGCCTGGAGCGTCATCACGTACGCATTTCTGCCGTTCTCATCCGTCGTTTTCCCGATGAGTCTTCCCGGCAGAAAACGAACGAGCTTCTTTTTTGTTGCCAGAAATCCGAGACCCGGCCCGCCGAATCCCATCGGAATACCCAAAGACTGTCCTTCTCCGAATGCAATGTCTGCCCCAAGATCCCCAGGCCGCTTCACCCAGCCCGCGCAGAACGGATAAACGCCGATTGCCAGGAGCGTCCCGTGTGAGTGGCATATCTCGGCAAGCGCGGAAAGCCCGCCTTCGAAGCATCCATAGAAGTTGGGAATCTGGACAACGACGCACGCCACATCATCGCCTGCAAGCATTTTTTCGATCTCCACAGCATCAAGCACAAAGCCCGCATCAGCCCGATACGGCAGATCGAGCACGTCCATTTCCCATCCGAGGTTGTACGTATCAAACGTTTCTCTGTAGTGCGGATGGATGTTGGAGCTTATTACAGATTTCTTCCTCTTTGTAGCTGTACGCGCGATGCTGACCGCGTCCGCGCAAGCACTCGCGCCGCCATAGCTCGACGCGTTCGAGACTTCGAGACCTGTCAATTCGCAAATGTATGTCTGATACTCGAATATCGTCTGAAGAAGCCCTTGGCTGACCTCTGACTGGTACGGCGTATAAGCCGTTACGAATTCCGAGCGGGAGGCGAGCTGCGATACGACAGGCGGGATGTAATGGTTATAAATGCCGCCGCCGGCAAAAATCCTGCCGGCTCTGAACGTAGTGTTTTTCGCGGCCAGCTTCCCCATCTCTGCGAGTGTTTCCATCTCGGAAAGCCCGTCGGGCAGGTTGAGGCTATCAATCCTTGTTTCAGCAGGTATGGAGTCTAGCAATTCTTCAAAGCTCTCTATCCCGATCGCGGCAAGCATTGACTTGCGCTGCTCATCGGTATTGGAAATGTACGGCATGTTTCCTCCTTTAAGGACAGACGTATTTGATAACCGACTCAATTTTATCCTGCACCAACCGTTGCAGCAACATGTTTTCACGCGAATGCGCAAGTGCTATGCGTAGCAAAGTGAAGGCTGACGGACAAAGTGGCCATGTTAACTCGATAACGCTTACTTCCCTGCGATCTCAAGCTCGCTTATGCAGACATCTGTCCATTTTTCGCCCTTGTAGATCGAACGGATGTGAATCGTAAAATCCGTGCACAATTCGGGAGGATCAACCTGCACAGCCTGTAGTCGGGATGAATCGCTGAATCTATGTTTAAGCGTGCGCCCGGAAGGGAACTCTATTTCGACATCCTTGATCCTGTGGTTCATTCTGAAAATGTTGCCGAATTTCGGATGGCTGAGTTTTGCATATCCGGGTATGAGCGATATTTCGGCGACTTGCGCCTCTTCCCGAAGATAGATCTTGAGCCAGGCATCAACGTCATCTTCCCAGCGCGCATTCCACGCCGTCTCCGGATCCCCGTCGAGCATCATCCGCGGATCGTAATTGCCGTAGCTTGTTGATTCATTCGAGGAAAACGCTTTGACATGATCTATTCTGGGAGTCGTAATGATTGAAATATCCGCTGGCGGAACAGCATCGTCACCCGCCCCGTCAACTTCTGATGTTTCATCAGGAACAAAAACATCCAACGGTATCCCTGCCCCCGCATCATCTTCCACTGCGACCTGCCTGATGCTGGCGGACGTGTTCTTGTAGTAGATAATGAAAAGCGTAATCACGGCGATAAGCGCCACGCCGAGAACAATCGTAATGGCCATCAGCGTGGAATACGGAATCGCGTGATAGACCTCATCGAACTCAGCATCTTCAAACTCTACATCTCTTTCATCGTTCAAGTTATTCTGCATTTCGTGCTCCGTAAACCTCGGCGGAATTAATGGAATGGCATTCCCGTCTAGCGAAACAACACATTAAAGACAATAAAAACTATCACAAAAAGCGGGCTTACAACAAGAAGGCTGTCGATTTTATCCAGAACTCCACCGTGCTCAGGCAGAAAAACACCGCTCTCCTTCCTCTCGTTCAATCGCTTCACAAGTGAGAAATATAGGTCTCCCAGATGGCCTAAACCAGCAATTATTGCGCCGAAAACCGCACTGAATCCAATCATCACAATATCTAGCCTGGAAATTGCCGGCACGGTTAAATACAGGAAAGCCGGCAAAGCAATTGCCCCGGTCATTATGCAGCCAATCAAACCTTCGACAGTTTTCTTGGGACTGACATTCGAACAGAGTTTTCTTCTGCCCAATGCCTTTCCTGTGAAAAACGCCCCAGCATCGGCACCCCACGAGAGAAGTAGTACGAGGAACCAGACATATCCCGGCCCGAACGTGTAGATCATTGCAAAGCTCGCAAGCCCGACAAACAAAAGAGTGTATGTTGCGGCGATGTAGAACACAGTCTGCAACGGAAGTTCCCCGTCCGGATACTCGACTACCGCTCGATACACGATAACGAGGAAAACGCCTATCAAGCAGAATGGAATCAGCATGAGAAAGAAGTCGGATATCTGGCACCAAGCTTGGCCAGTCAAGAGCGAATCAGTATTCGGATGAAACCCCGTCTCCATTCCAGCAAGCCCGCCGTTGGAAAAATAGATGGATTTGGTATTAACGTATACGCAAAGCCCTGAGATAAAAAGAACGTAGCTCAGTACCATTATTATCAGGAGCGGATTCAGGATTCTGCTTGGCAACGCCGGTCTCGCAATTCTAAGCATCTCACGGGCTGCGATACCTAACACGACAGCGAGAAGGAGCAATCCGAGCAGTTTGCTGCCTATCAGTATGGCAACGACGATAATCCCAGCAATCAAACCGATGGTAAAGCGTCGCACAGACACAAGTATAACGTATTAACGGAAATGCGTGAAAGGCATTTGAATGAATTGGCGCCAACTGAAGCCGGTCAAGCGGCAATGCTGCGATAATGTGATATGCACTCGAAAGAAGGCTACAGATTCTCCACCTTTCCGAATCTTCTCTCGCGGGTCTGATAGTCTACGATTGCGCGGATATATTCTTCCTGCGAAAACTCAGGCCACAGCGAATCGGAGAACCAGAGTTCGGTATATGCGCATTGCCACAAAAGGAAATTCGAAATCCTGTATTCACCGCTCGTACGGATGAGCAGGTCGGGGTAAGGTATTTCCGGGTGGTAGAGAAAGTCCTTGAAGAACTCCTCGGTCAATTCCTCGATTTTTAGATCACCCCGCAGAACCGCCTTATGAACTTCCCTGACTGCATCCACGATTTCCTGGCGTCCAGAATAGTTGACGGCTATATTGAGAACAAGGTTGTCGTTATCTCTCGTCAACTTCTGAGCTTCATTAAACTTTGCGTGAATGCGCTCAGGGAGGATACTCGTGTCACCCGAAACGATAAATCTGATGCCCCGTTTATGGAGTTTATTTACTTCGATATCAAGGATCTCTTCGAACAGCCCGAAAAGAGAATTAACCTCCATGAGCGGACGAAAGATGTTTTCCGAAGAAAACGCAAAGAGCGACAGGTGCTTGACACCGATATCCAGGCTGGTTTCAACTACCATTCGCACGGTTTCCACGCCTTCCCTGTGTCCGATGACGCGTGCAAATCCGTATTTCTTTCCCCAGCGCCCGTTCCCGTCCATTATGATGCCCACATGTCTTGGAATGTGATTTCCGTCAATCCTACTATAGAGTTCTGCTTCCGACTCGGGCATTTTGAAATCAATTGTCTTTGTCTTGCTCAATAATATCTCCTCCAGAACAAAAGCGCATCTTGTCCTGTTCGGGATTTTCAACTGCAGGCCGCATTGCCCTTCCTTCTAAAACTCCTCGATCTCTCCGGCCTTCTGCTTGAATAAATCATCAATCTGCTCGATGTAGGTTTCCGTCAACTTATCAATTTCGTCGTTTGCGCGTCTTAAGTCGTCCTCGCCGATTTCCTTGGCCTTTTCGAGTTTCTTGTTCTTGTCGATAGCATCCCGCCTGATGTTACGAAGTGCAACCTTGCCATCCTCCGCGATCCTTCCTGCAATCTTGACAAGCTCCTTTCTGCGCTCATCCGTTGGTTGCGGAATATTTATCCTCAGTATCCTGCCATCGTTGATTGGCGTCAGTCCAAGGTCGCTCTGTAGAATTCCGCGCTCGATACTCTTCAGAATGTGCGGATCATAAGGATTAACAACAAGATTCGACGCATCCGGAGTCGATATGTTGGCGAGTTGGTTAAGAGGCGTTTTTGTTTCGTAGGCTTCGACCATCACGCGATCAAGTAGAGCTGGATTAGCGCGTCCCGCACGGAGATGTGCCAGCTCCTCCTGCGTATTGCTGACTGTTTTCTCCATCCTCTCATCCGCTTCAAGATAAACATCGTCGATCGTAGGCATAACACCCTCCTAAACGTGAAGCAAGGTTCCGACCGAAACATCACCGTCAATTATTCTAGCAAGATTCCCGCTTCTCGTAATATCAAAAACGATAATCGGCAGCTTGTTCTCCCTGCATAAAGCAAAGGCTGTCGCGTCGAGTATCCGCAAGTCTCGTTCGAGCGCTTCGGTGAAGCTGACCTTGTCGAATCTGACCGCATCGGGATATTCCTCAGGATCCTTATCGTAGACACCGTCAACACGTGTTCCTTTGATAAAAACATCGGCCCGAATCTCAAGCCCTCTGAGCGCTGCTGCGGAATCGGTCGAAAAATAAGGATTGCCCGTTCCTGCGGCGAAAATCACAACCCTGCCCTTTTCGAGGTGGCGTATCGCGCGTCGCTGGATGTACGGCTCGCACACGCGCGGCATTTCTATTCCGCTCATCACGCGCGTTTGAACGTCTATCTTTTCGAGTGCGCTTTGGAGGGCAAGAGCGTTGATTACAGTGGCAACCATACCCATGTAATCCGCAGTAGAGCGTTCAAGCCCGCTTAACGCAAGCTCCTTGCCGCGAATGAAGTTTCCTCCTCCGACAACAAGTGCAACCTGAGAACCCATTCGCCTCGCAGCTTTAACCTCATCCGCGTACTGCTGCAAGGCTTCCGTGCAAAGCCCGTTTTCAGCATCGCCCTTGAGCGATTCGCCGGAAAGCTTCAGGAGAATCCGCCCGTACATATGAGCCCTCCCGCGGTGCGAGTTTAGCTTCCAAGCTGAAAACGCGCAAATCGATCGATCGTCACGACATTTCCCGAAGCGGATTTGTTGATAAACTCCTCGACCTTTTCCTTGCCCGTTTCATCCCTGTAATAGGCCTGCTTAAGAAGGCAACACTCGCTGTAGAACTTGTTGATTCGGCCTAGAATTATCTTCTCAACTATCGCCTCAGGTTTACCCTCGGACAAAGCCTGCTCGCGATAGATCGCCTTTTCCTTTTCAAGAGCATCTTCCGGAACATCACCCGGCGAGATGTAATCAGGACTATAGGCGCAAATATGAATCGCAACTTCCTCGGTAAGCTCCTTGAACATATCCGAGGATGCGAATTCATCACTTTCTGTCGAAGCCAGAATCAGAACTCCGGCCTTGCCGCCCATATGACTGTACGCATTGACGATACCGGGCCCTCCCTCAACTTCAAAACGCGCGTAGCGCGAAATGCGCATGTTCTCACCAAGCTTCGCAACACCAGCATTTATGAATTCCTTGATCGTTTTGGAAGGATCGCTTCCCAGCGTTTCTTCAAGCAGTGATTCGCAGCTTTCATCGATGACATTGCCCGTTTTCGAATGAAGCAGGTGATCTGCAATCTCACCGCAAATACCCTTGAAATCATCTGTGCGCGCTACGAAATCCGTCTCGCAGTTCACCTCTACCATAACTCCGGACTTCCCGTCTTCAGCTATCAGAAAACTAACAAGCCCCTCGCTTGTTTTGCGTTCGCTCTTACCGGCTGCCTTTGCGATGCCCTTGATCCTTAGAATCTCAATTGCCTTATCGGGGCTGCCTTCGGCTTCGGTTAGAGCTTTCTTGCAGTCCATCATTCCTGCGCCAGTCTGTCTTCGCAACTCGGCTACATCTTTCGCAGAAATACTCGACATAATCGCTGTCCTCCATATGGGTTAGGCAAAAATCCTATTAAATGCTACTCATCATGTTCCACATGTTCCGCCGGTTCATCTGCGGATGGCTCTTCAACATCTTCGACTGGTGCTGTTTCGTCGGTATCGCCAGCGGTTTCTTGAGAATCATCCTTGCTCTCGTCATCGACGGCTTTTTCTTGCTCATCAAGCTCGATATCCGTCTCTTCAGTTTTCTCTGCCACATCAGGCCCGATATCCGTTCCCTCAGTTTTCTCTGGCACAGCAGGCACGGTATCCTCTTCTTCATCAGAAATTGAAGTCTGTATGAGCACTGAATCCGGCGGCAGGAATCCCTGTTTCGCTTCGAGAACGCTGTCTGCGATAATCTGGCAAAACAGCCTGATTGATCGGATAGCATCGTCGTTGCCGATGATCATCATGTCAACCGAATCCGGGTCGCAGTTGCTGTCCAGGATGCCGATCACGGGGATACCGCATTTCCTCGCCTCGCGCACGGCGTTCTCTTCCTTTTTGACATCGATAATGAAAAGTGCCTGAGGCAAACCTTCCATATCCACAATGCCCCCGATGAACTTCTCAAGCCGATTAAGTTCGTCGCCAAGGGACTTCGCTTCCTTCTTGCCCACAGCATCGAAATAGCCGTCTTCCTTCAGCTTACGTAGTTCCTTGAGGCGCGCAGCGCGCTTCCTGATCGTGCGGAAGTTAGTAAGCGTTCCCCCCAGCCAACGCTTGTTAACAAATGGCATTCCGGCCTTGTCCGCCTCTTCGTAAATCGCTTCCTGGGCTTGCTTCTTCGTCCCTACAAAGAGGATCTTCCCGCCGTCCGAAACCAGGCGAACGATATAATCGTGAATATCATCGATCATCTTCGTTGTCTGCTGCAAATCGAGGATGTGAATGCCGTTACGTTTCGTAAATATGTAAGGCGCCATTTTAGGATTCCATTTGCGCGTGGGATGCCCAAAATGCGCTCCACATTCAAGTAATTGCCTAAGCGAAATCAGTGCCAATCCTGATAACTCTCCTTAATTGAATCTGCTCAAAACGAACCTTTCTTATATCACATCGCATTGCTCCACACAAGATTTCACAAGGCTAATGCTAAAGTACCTAATCCAAGGCAGTCTGACATCCTACAGCGCAATACCGAGCGCCGATTCGGCTTCATCCGCATACAACATACTTCCATACAGGCGTCTCGGTTCCCACAGTCCACATTCCTGTCTAAACCCACTCGTGATAAAATCAGCCCGTGGTAGCAGATGATGTGAGAACTGGCGAAGTGAGCGGAGGCGATGAATCCGCGCCCGATGAAGCGAACACACTTACATCCTTTGACGCATCGTTCATGGCAAAACTCGAAAAGCTCGATTATCTCGCAAAGAAGATGTTCCGCGGCAAGCTCAGGGGCGAGAAACGCAGCCGCAAACTCGGACAATCGGTCGAATTCCACGACTTCCGCCCGTATATGCCGGGCGACGATATCCGGCGCATCGACTGGAATCTCTACGCCCGACTCGAAAAGTACTTCATCAAGCTCTTCGTCGAGGAAGAAGATCTAACGCTCTATCTGATCGTCGATTCATCGGCATCGATGAATTTCGGGGAGCCGAACAAGTTCGTCTTCGCACGGCGTCTCGCTGCCGCGCTTTCGTACATCGCGCTCTCCAACCTTGAACGCGTCCAGGTCGCAGTTTTCGACGACCGGCTGAACATCATCCAGCGCCCGACGCGCGGCAGAAGCAAGTTTCTGCGTCTATTCGAGATTCTCGCAGCCCGGCAGACCGGCGGCGCAAGCTCGCTTGTCACGTCAATCGCGCAGTTTGTCGCGCAGAAACCGCTTCCCGGTGTAACCATCGTCCTTTCCGATTTCCTTTTCGAGAACCCGACCCAGGCTCTCAGCGGGCTCGTCGGGCGCGGCAACCAGGTTATGCTCATTCAGACGCTTTCTCCGGTCGAAATCAAGCCCGACCTCACAGGGGATCTCGAACTTGTCGACTCGGAATCGGGCCGCACGATGAATGTAAGCATGGGAAGCGGCGTGTTCCGGCGCTATCTCAGAAATCTCGAAGCCCTGAAAAGCGAACTTGCAGGCTGGGCGAGAAAAACATCTAGCGACTACATCCTCGTTCCTACGGATGCCGATTTGGTTGACATCGTCCTGAGAGATCTCAGGGGCGTACTCGTGAGGTAATTCCGATGCCCAGGATTCGCACAGCGGAAAACATGAAGGAGTTCGGCTCTCGGGTCGGCGCAGCGATTTCCGCGCCTGTGACCATCCTGCTTATCGGGCCGATGGGCGCAGGCAAAACGATATTCGCACAGGGACTGATGGCCGGACTCGGCGCGAATGATCACGTGACATCGCCGAGCTTCCTCATTGCAAAGGAATACATGGGCACCCGCATCCCCGCCGTCCATCTCGATTTATTTCGCATCGACAGCTTCGAGAAGTTCAAAGAACTCGGACTCGAAGAATACCTGGACGGAACCTGGGTTGCAGTATGCGAATGGGCCGACCGCGTCGAGGAAATCGCCGGATCGAATTGTATAACGCTCAATTTCACTGTTGAACCGGACGATTCGCGCGCTGTTTCCGCAATCACGAGCGAGGCGGTAGTGCAACTCGCGTTGATCGAAGTCGTCTCCGGTAAGCACTATGCGTAGAATTCTTGCGATAGATACAAGCGGGCCGAGTGGAATCGTTGCCGTTTCCGACGGAACAAGGCAGCGCAACATCAGATTCGACAGTATCAGCCGCACCGGCGCTCATCTTGGCGACTACGCAGTGAGGCTTCTCGACGAGATCGGCCTTGAGATCGGCAATTTAACCAACCTCGCCGCGGGAATCGGCCCCGGCAAGTTCATTCGGACGCGTGTGGGGATTTCCTTCATCAACGGACTTGCAGCTGCGACCGGCCTGCCGATAACCCAGGTCGATTCCCTTGCCGTGCTGGGATATTCCTGCGTAGCCGATGTACACAGTACGGGCGCAGTTCGCGAGGAGAACCGAGGGAGAGTGATAGCAGCCCACGGTCTTGCAGACACGAGCGCACCGCACTTCAATCCTGCAAAGCCCTGGAAAAATCCGCCGAAACTGATCTCGCCGGAGGATCTGCTCGAACCCGAGTACGAACATATCGATCTCTGGGCGGTTGACGGCGACGGCAGCGAAACGCCGTTCGAAGACAAGTTCGCAATCGACATCCGTGCGGCTCACGTGTTCGGTGAAGCCAAGGCGCGGTACTTGATCAAGCTTGCTCTCGAAGGCATAAAAAGAAACTGCTTCGTGAAATTCGCCACGCCGCTCTACCACAAACCCGCAGTGTGACGAAAGATTGGCGCGGGTAAAACTACATCACCGGGAGCCCGCGGCGTAAACTAGAAATGTAGGGGCGTGCGGCGGCACGCCCGTCTTGGAATAATCGGGGTTCGGCAATAGCGCGGATTGCATTTGTAGGGTGCGTGCGGCGGCACGCCCGTCCCAGCCCGGACTGCCACCGTCTCGGTGGTTGCGAGTGAACGCGAGCATCGGCAAAAATCGCAATTAGAAAATCGAGCGAAACTTGCGTTTCGCGTTATGGAAATCGATTGCTCGATTTACTCCGAATCTAAAGTTCGCTCCGCTCACGGCGGCGCGGACAACGCCAGTCCGTGTATGGTTATGTAGTGTTAGTTCGTGAAAGGAACGGATTTACACCCGTCCAGCCCCGCTTTAGTCCTGTACAACCCTACATCCTGTACAGCGCCCAGTCCTGGGCGCGGGTTGATGGTTCATAACTACAGGAGCGGCCATTCCTGGCCGCAGATTCGCAGGCCGGAGTGGACAACGCCCTTTATCCCTGTACAGCGCCCAGTCGTGGGCGCTCCGGACAGAAAATACGAGAGGTAATAAACTTGCCACCGATAGTGAAATATTTCACGAGCGGCGAATGGGGAGAAAGCACAAATTATGAGGTGGGAGTTGAGCGGCAAACGTGGGGGGCGTGAGATGGAGAAACGGCGGCTGGGCGCGGGCTGCGCGCGCGTAGGGTGCGGGTTTTACACCCGCCCACCGATGAGCTAACAAAAAAAGAGAGCGGCCATTCAAGGGTGCAGCCCGTATATCAAATGTGGGAGGCGGTAAACGCCCCCCATACAACCGCGAATCCACCATCGCACCCAACGCTTTACTCGTCGTCCGCAAGCCCCTTTATCACCCAGCGTCCGTCATCGTCGCGCTCGATATATTTTCCGACGCGCGCGCGCGCTTCCCTCAGGTAAGCGTCGCACTGCTTGATAAGCTCCACGCCCTCCTCGAAGAGCTTCACCATCTCGCCCAGCTTCACGTCCTCGCGCTCAAGCTCGTCGGAGATTTCCTTCAGCCGCTCGAACGTCTCCTCGAAGTCGTCCAGCGCATCCGGCTCGCCGCTATCGCTGTGTGCGCCCTTATCCGCAGCCGTCTCCGTATCGTCGGGCTGTCCGTCGCCAACGTCGATAACCTCGTCCGAAGGCTCGTCGTTCAAGACGTTGCCGCCGTTTTCATTTTTTCCGTTGAAAAGATCCTTATCCTTGCTCACTTCTTTCCTCCGTCATTCTCGTTTGGCTCATCGACGCGCGCGCGATAATCGCCCTTGTGCGCGCGTACAAGGATCGCCTCGCCGCGCTTCACTTCGTCCGGCCCCGTTACCACTTCGCCGTCGCGCGCGCGCGATACGACGCTGAACCCGCGCTTCAGCTGCTTTTTGAGGTCGCAGGCCTGCACCGCCGCGCGAACCGCGCCTAGTTCGTCAGCGCGCTTCAGAATCGCCTGCATCACACTCCTCGGCGGCGCGGACGCAAGTCGGGCAGTCGCCCCGCCGAGCATATCGAAGCCCTTCAACATCCCGCCGATTGCACGGTGATCGAGCATAGCTCTAGCCTCATCCCTCATCCCATCGAGTAATTCGGGTATCGCAGCCACGATCCGAAGCGCGTCATCGAGCGATTGCTCGGCATTCTCGATCCTTCCGACGAGCGCGCGCGCAGCCTTAAACTCGGCCACAGCGGAAAAATCGCCCATAATCCGGCTGAGCCGCCTTCCCGCCCATTCCGAAATCCTTTCCCGAATCAGCATGTATTCCTTGAGTACATCCGGCCAGTTTCCGGTTGCGATCTCCATCGCCGCGGTGGGCGTCGGCGCGCGAAGGTCGGATACGAAATCGCATATCGTCGTATCGCTCTCGTGCCCGACGCCGCTTATCGTGGGAATAATCGAGTCGGCGACGGCGCGTCCGAAATCCTCGTCGTTGAAACACCAGAGATCCTCGATGCTGCCGCCCCCGCGCGCGATTATGATCACGTCGAATCCTGCGGGATCGGCCTGGGCCGCGTGAAGCGCCTGCAACAGTTCGGGCGGCGCGGCGTCTCCCTGCACGAGCGACGCAAATAGCCTTACCTCGATATGCGGAGCGTTCTTGCTGTGGATGTTCAGCATATCCTGAAGCGCAGCCGTTGTGGGACTCGTGATTATCGCAATCCTGCGCGGAAGAACCGGAATCGATAGCTTTCTTTCCTCGTCGAAAAGCCCTTCCTTCCTGAGCTTCTCCTTGAGCTTCTCGTAAGCCGCCGCAAGCTCGCCAGCGCCCTTCTGCACGACCTCGAACACGACGAGCTGGTATTCGCCGCGGGGTGGGTAAACGTTGATTTTCCCGCTCGCAACGACCTCGTCTCCGTCCTTGAAGCCGATCTTGCGCCGAGCACCTTTTCCGAACCACACGCACCGGATGCTCGCATCCTTGTCCTTCATCGTGAAGTACGTATGGCCGGACTGGTAGGTCTTGAGCCCGCTAACCTCGCCCACGACCGAAACGCTCACAAGCGCGGGATCGCGTTCGAGCAGGCCCTTTATCAGAAAGGTAAGCTCGGTTACCGAATAGGTTTTTCGCATCGCACCCACGAGCCTATTCTACACTTTCGCCAGGATGTTTCGAACGCGCATCGGATCGGCGCAACAAAAACAGGAATGCAATGAAAACCGCGAACAGCGCGATCACCGAATACGCCCAGATTACGATCATCCCTTGAAAACCGGGCATAAATTCCATAACAAGTTCGTGCTCGCCTGCTGGAATCGCCACCCCCTGGAATGCACCGTCAACCTTGATTATCTGCGCATCCACACCGTCGAGCCAAGCGCGCCAGCCGGGATGGAAAGCAGTCGTGCGCACGAATATCTTGTTTTCATCGGCTTCGATCTTGTAAACCTGCCTTGAATTCTCGTCCAGAACAAGGCTCACATCGAAACTTCCCTTCATTGAAGGTGCAAAGCCCGTATCTTCCGTTACGAGCGCGATCTTGTCGAGATACAGCGGATAGTTCGATTCGATGTAAGAGAAAATCGCGTCATCCGATTCGAACTTCTTCACCGACCCGCACAGATATATGCCCTTGCTTGCGGACTGTGCGAACGGCATAAGCTCGGTAGGAAGCGCGTTGAGCCACGAAATCACGTCGGACCTCCGCTGATCCTGAATCATGCTGCCGTTGGAGCTTAGCGCGGTTTCAAAAAACCGCATGTAATCGGCAATGACAAGCTCTCCCGCCCAGCCAACGTTTCCGATGCCGGCGACCGATGGATAACAGGGAATATTGAAGTCAAGCTCGTGAATCTCCCCCGTTTTTTCGGTGCCGGATTCAGGCGTAATCACGCGAAAAACACGAGAACATGTTCCTTCTTCTTTCGCCATTACGAATCGCTGCGGAACGGGTGTCGCCGCCTTCTCGGACGATGTAATGTTGAAAGCCCTGTGGAACGAAAGAAGCGGCCACATCGTAATAAGGAAAGCAAGTATCAAGATGTATAGTCCAACACGTCGGAATGGGTCATTCTCAAACCTTTTGAGAACGAGAAATTCGAAACCTGCGGCGAAAAGCCCTGCAATCGCAAGAATCGCAGGAAATAAAAAGCGTGCGGGAATTCGTGTTGCGCCGTAGCCGGGAATGAGTTTCAGAAGATAGTAAAGCCCGCCCCACTTGCCGAACGCCAGAATAACCGAGATGATTCCCACAATCGCAAGCACTTTTACGGTGCGGTTAAGCTCACCGAACGGCGCCGCTTTGGAATTTGGCTTTTCGAGCGGTTCTGCATCATCGCCCGTATTTGATTCTTCAGATTCAGGCTCGCGAATACCCGGTTTGGCCGAAGTCAACTTCCTGCGTATCTTTCGAACCACATCGGTTGCAAGCACGATATATACGAGAGTTGCGATCAATAAAGGCAATGCTCCGATCAGGCAAACCCGCTCCACAAAACCGCTTGGACCGAAGTATCCGGGCGAATTCCAGGCGTTG
The DNA here is from genome assembly GCA_021158185.1 of bacterium. Classification (GTDB taxonomy): domain Bacteria; phylum 4484-113; class 4484-113; order JAGGVC01; family JAGGVC01; genus JAGGVC01. Next base: position 50,489 of record JAGGVC010000034.1, read on the forward strand.
GCCGGACCGAACGCAAACGCATTGACCGCAGTAATCAGCATATGCGGCGGCAGGCTGTACGAAAGGAAATCAGCCATCGTGAATCCCGCACGGTTGGACAATGCGAGTAGTTCAAGCGTCGGCACAAGCTGTGGAAGCGCGAGCGCAGTCCCCGTAAATATTCCAGCCGCTGGAATAATAAAAAGCCAGCCCGGATGGGGACGTGAGCCCCTTGGAGAAGTGAAAAACACCGCAACGAGAAATACCGCAAGCGTGATAATTCCAATCATCGCCATCTGCGGATGCCCCGCGAGCCACATCATCAGAATCACGAAAGAAATTGCGAGAAATACGGACAATCGCGCGCGCGAAAGGACCGATCGCGGGTTTGATCGCGCGTGGCGCGATCGTGACGCGATCGCAGGATTCAGACCCGCAAATACGAGCCATGGAATCCAGGCGGCAACCGCCACAAGGTTGAAATGACCGAGGTGCGCGCTCATCGGGCCGCAGAGCATGAACACGAGTGCACCGAGCGTGGCCGATCTTTCACGAATGCCGAGACGCAGAAACAGCGCAAATGCGCCGAGTCCTGCAAGGATAGTGTGCAGGATAGAGCCGAGCATAAGCGCCGTCCAGGTCGGGAAAAAACGGTGGAGGATGAAGTTCGGCGGGTAGAGCATTCCTGTCTGCCCTTCGGCAAAGAGCGGAAACCCGCAAGCCTGATAGGGATGCCAGAGCGCAAGCCGCCCGTCTCGAAGCTCGCTCCCGTAGAAATCGCGCCAGGGGTAGTTCTGGTATGTGATGTCGCCGCTCGGAGAGTAGACTTCACCGGCGAAGACAATGTTGAAATGGTAAGCGACCGCGGCTGCAAGAACCACAAGGATATAGGGAGCAAGCTTTCGAATCGACGCAGCCACGCAGGAATTCTATCATTGCTGAAGCGTCAAGCTTCGTGTGGTTGCACAAAGGCATTGCAAAGCGGCATGAAACACATAACTGTCTGATGATTGACCACCCCATCGAATGCTCACAGGCAGTGCTGGCTTATCGCATCCTTCCAAGGCTTGATGCGAGCGCGTAAAACAGGTAATCCTCGTTTACGTTCTGCATAAGCCAGGTTTCCGCCCTGTCGATCAAAGCTGTGATTTCGAGTATGTTGCTCCGAGCAAAAGCGCTGGCTTCTGAAACAGGAGTATTGCAGCCCTCGTGCACCAAGGCCTCGCGCAACCAGTCGAGAGTCGTTTTCTGTGCGGATCGCGCGATTTCATTGAGCCTCGTTTGACTGACTTCCCAGCGTTCAAGCTCCTTTTTTTTCTTTAACCCGAGCGCCTTGGCGTCAGGAAGCGTCCACGCGATCACTTCCTTCTCCCGCTTTTCAAGATGCTCCGAAAGCGTATTCGAAACTTCGACGAATACCGAAACGAAACCGGCCTTATCTCCGTAATCGCCCAGGATTTCAAAAAACGCACTCGTAAGGCTTTCGACACCTTCAAGTAGCTTCTTATCATCTGCAAGTATTCGTGCAAGAACCCACTTGCCCTGTGCAAACCTTGATGCACGCTTGGCGCAGTCAGGATCCGTTCCACTTTCGATAAGCTTTTCGCTCAAAAAAAGCGCCGGCTCCTCGCAGAGCCTGATTTCCTCGCAGCGGCTTCGGATTGTCGGAAGAACATCGTATGGATGATCGGTAACAAGGATGAAAACCGTCGCATCCGGCGCTTCCTCGAAAAGCTTGAGCATCATATTGCCGGTCTGCTCGTTCAGCGTATGCGCGTTGTCGATCATGATCACGCGCTTCCGCGAATGAACGGGATGGCGGAGTGCAACTGAGAAATCGTCGTACTCCTCGCTGACGATCTGCACCGTAATCTGCTTCGTACGGGGAAGAACGAACGTAAAATCCGAAAACGGACCTGCCAAAAGCGCCTTACATGGAAAGCACTCACCGCAGCACTCAAGCAAAGCGCCTTTCGGACGGTTCATGCACATAAGCGCGCGCGTATAAATCAGGGCAAGCGTGGTCTTACCGACCATCGGCGGCCCTGAAAAGAGCACGGATGTCGGAGTATGATCGAGCGCCAGCCACCTGCCAAGGCGCGCAACAACGGAATCCTGTCCCACAAATTCGGATGCGTTACATCCTGCAATCACGAATTCAGTATAACAGATATAATCTGTGCTCCGATGCAATCAGGAACAGGTATTACGATTATCCGACAGCCCGAAACACGCCGATTGGAAAATGATATATCTGGCAAAATAATTTATAAAGAAAATCCCGCTGAGAATACGAGGTTTCCCCAGATATCATGGTATATTGATTAGTAGCTTGGATGCCGCGTCAGGTTCAAGTACAGTGGGGGGGACCCGATTCAGCGGATCGCGAATTCGAGCCGCTAGTGTTTGCTGGAAATGTTAATGGGGGAATCTGCGATAAGGCGGATAAACGGATATGGCGTCTGACAAGAAAAACGAACGGGATCACATCGAACCCGGCGATGTATGGGTCGAGATTGAAACATCGTTTCTTGGTGTTGGTCAATCTCTCGCCTGCGATCTATATGTTGGCGACATCATACTCCTCAAGAAGGGCCAGACAATCACCGAAGCGCTGATAAAAGCTTTCGAGAAGCGCAACATTTCATCCGTGAGAGTGAAAAAAAGCGTTGCCGACGATCTTCAGGTCGAAAGCGGAAGGCTGTCCGAAATAAGCGACAGCATACCGAGCGTACATGTTGAAGTGTATCAGGAGATTCTTGCAAACGAGGAAGAACTCTGGGACGAAGCCGGCATCGAAACGCAGGTTGACGAGAAACTCCTCAATGAAACGTCGAAATGCGTCGAGGATGTTTTTACACGTTTCAGTGAGGGTGCGCCTCTCGCGGTTGAGAAAGTCAAAGATTACGTGAAGGATATCATCAAGCAGGCAATTGCAAATCCCGATAATGCAGTCAAGCTGCTCGATGTAGAGCACCATGACAAATACACATTTCGGCATTCGGTAAATGTCGGACTGATCTTTCTTGCAATCGTCAGGGAAACGGCTCCGGATGAGAAGATCGAATCACTGACTACGGGAGCGGTGTTCCACGATGTTGGAAAAACAAAGATCCCGCTGAAGATAATTCAGAAGCCCGGACCGCTTACGGCCGGAGAATTCGAGATCATGAAAGAACATCCGACAATCGGCGTAGATATTCTTACCGAGCATGGCGGGTTCGACGATGATGCGCTGGATATCTGCAAGCACCATCATGAAAAATGGGACGGTACTGGCTACCCCGACGGACTGAAGGGCGAGGAAATATCGGAGTATGCGCAGTTATCCGCGGTCGCCGATGTATACGACGCCATCACAACATCGCGCAGCTACAGGAAGAAAATGGACTTCGGCACAGCTATGAATCTTATTATCAAGGGCAGCGGAAAGCACTTTTCCCCGAAAAGCGCAAACAGGCTGTGGTCTACGCTCGGTCTCTATCCGGTGGGATCGTTTGTCAAACTCTCTACGGGCGAAATAGGCGTAGTGCGAAACATCAACCACGAAATAATCACTAGACCGGTAGTGATGGTTATGTACGACGGAGATATGCGCAGGCGGAGAATGCCGAGGTTGATCAACCTTTACAAGGAACTTGACATTTCTATCGTTGGCGGACTCGGACGACGTAACCTTGCAAATGCCTAGGATAAGCTCAAGGGCGGGTCTGCTTTGCATCTCCTACCGGTATTCGTCTTTAGTTTTGCTGTATATATTGCTTATTGGTTGATAGAAATATCTTTTCCGGCTATATTACTGCTCGTGTCAGGGCAGCATCTCCGCTGTTGGGAACAGCATAGGACAGGTTTCCGCATTACTTTTTAGCGGAACGCTTTTCGGCGAAATGGAAGGAAAAAACAAGAGCCAGAAATGGGAATTTATCGAGATCGCCCATCTCTCTTCTGGGATGACTCTCTCATGCGACGTAATTTATAAGGATTTCGTGGTCCTTCGCAAGGGAAATGAAATAAGCGAGGACTTGCTTGAGTCACTCAAGAGCCGGAATATCGAATATGTAAAGGTAAGCCCCGAAGCCGCGAAGGAAATAAAGAGCAACGCGAGAACAGCTGCGGCTCAGTCAGCCGGCATTCCCACATCTTTCCTTTCACCAAATGGTACTACGCTTCTTGATATGAATGAAAGGAATGTTCAGAAGACAGTGCGCTCGGAATTCGAACTCGAAAAGGAGCTGTACGATAGGGCCGATATCCATCCTGCAGTGGATCAGCGCTTGCTGAAGCTCGTATCAGACAGCGTGGAGAAAACGTTCACGCAGATGTCCAAATACAACAAACTTGACATAAACACCTTAAGAGGACCCGTTCGGGAGATGGTTCTTCAGTCCATTGCCCGCCCGAACGCTGCAGTGAAATTGATTGATGTGGAACATGTCGAACAATACACGGTTCGTCATTCGGTAAACGTCGGACTGCTTTTCCTGGCTATTGCCCGTGATTATATCCCAAAGGAAATCATGATGGATATGACGCTCGCGGCAATTCTGCACGACATCGGCAAGGCTCGGATACCGAAAGAACTAATTGAAAAGCGCGGTCCGCTTACCCACGATGAATTCAAGCTTGTAAAAACCCACACACTGCTGGGGTACAAGATTCTTATGGGAAAAGGCGGATTCAAGCATGACATCGCAGATATTGCACTGTCGCATCATGAGCGCGTTGACGGCAGCGGCTATCCAAGGGGAACGAAAAAACTGTCGCTAGCTGCTCAAATCGCAGCAGTATGCGATGTTTACGACGCTCTCACAACGACCCGCAGCTACAAAACAAAAACCGACTTCCATTCTGCACTCAACATCATCATCAAGAGTGCAGGAAAGGAATTTTCGAGATTTGCAGTGAAGCTTATGATCTCGCGCATCGGTCTCTACCCCATTGGTACATTCGTAAGGTTGAGCAGCAACGAAATCGGCGTAGTGAAAAAAGTCAATCCTGAAAAGATCCACTGCCCCCATGTTGCGGTTCTCTGCGGATTAAATCAGGAACCGCTCGATCATATTCGCGTGATGGATATCGCCGAAAATCCTAATCTTACAATTGCAAACGTATTAGCTACGCGAGATATTATAAAGATGAACTTTTAACAGTTCACATCATCGCGTTGATCCTGCCGGATGCAAGGCTTATACCGCCCCTGCTGCGCACGGCGGAAACCTGCGCATCAGCGTTTTCTTTTGCTACTTCAATTAATCGGGCATTCGCATCAGCGACTTTCATACTCTCAATCCGCCCGATCTCGCGGTTCAGCTCTTCGATTCTCTTTTCGAGGTAAACACGCTCGCCCCGGGTTTCACCTTCAACAGATATGCGATCCCCGCGCTCGCGTCTCTCAGCCCTGTCGACAGATGACTTTTCCTCGGATCTGTCAAGCCTGCCTTCAAGGGCAGTTCGTTCGTTCTCAAGCTTTTCCCTTGTCCTCCTGCGCACTTCCGGCGAATCCTGATCGTTTACGGCTTTGTCCCCTGCTGTTTCTTCGTAATCCTCGCTTCCGCCAGATGCACGGCTGCCATCCGTCGCGGCCGCACAGTTATTGTTGGCAAGGTCGATTCTCGCAGCCCCGTTTTCCGCTCCGCCCGAAGATGGAATTCTCTCCGCAGTATCCCGGCTGAATCCTGTATCCCGCTGTTCATTCATATGCGAATCACGGTCGTAGCGAATCTGAGCAGCGCGCGCGGACGGAACGCTGTAAACCGTGGTTCGCCCGGCTTTGATACTCAGCTTGCCATCCACCAAGTCGGTTTTGTATTCGATCTTGGCAAGCAAGACATCGTCCCCGCGGGAAGCGGCTTCGCGGGTAAACTGGCGGAGATTCCCCAATTCCTGGCCTGTAACGGATGGCATGGATTGGCTGGGGGTTGCGCTCTTCAGCGTTCCAAGCTCACCGGGATCGAGCTTGTATCTAAGCACCGTAGACGTCAGGTTCATTGGAACCTTCATCGCGTATCACCTCCGTGGGATACATATACATTATACCCCATCAATCGCATTTGCGAACCGATCGCGGATTCTATAGCTTTTCGCCGCTCATACAGGTAAGGAGTGTGAGCGTCAAAACGGAGTTGATTACTGGATATTCTTATGTATCAACCGGCCTGTCGGGTTCGACCTCTTCTTCCTTCGGCGGCGGGAACGGTCTGCCTTCGCGCTTGCAGGTGAGGTATGTGTCGATCGCGCGCGCGGCGCGCTTTCCATGCCCGACCGCCATAATCACGGTGGATGCGCCGACAGCCACGTCACCGCCCGCGAATATGCCCTCGATGTTCGTCGACATCCATTCTTCATCGATGTTCAAAGTCCCCCACTTTGAAACATCGATCCCCTCGATGCTGCGCATAAGCACGGGATTCGGGCGCTGACCGACAGCCACGACGACGGTTTCGCAGTCGATAACGAAATCGCTTCCTTCTATCGGAATCGGACGGCGACGTCCCGATGCATCAGGTTCGCCCAGCTCGCACGTCAGGCATTTCAGCCCCGTCACCCAGTTGTTCTCGTCGTGCAGCACTTCGGTCGGCTGGGTCAGGAAATTGAAAACGACGCCTTCTTCCTCGGCGTGGTGAACTTCCTCGATGCGCGCGGGCGCCTCAGCGCGGCTTCTCCGATAGACGATGTAAACCTGCTCCACATCCGGCAGGCGAAGGCTCACCCTGCTTGCGTCCATCGCCGTATTCCCCGCTCCGACGACGCATACGCGTTTGCCCGCGAAGACCGGCGTTTTGTATTCGGGGAAGTCGTACGCACGCATAAGGATGATGCGCGTCAGGTACTCGTTCGCGCTGTACACGCCGTTCGCATTCTCGCCCGGAATACGCATGAACGTCGGCAACCCTGCCCCTGTACCCACGAAAAACGCCTTGAAGCCCTGCTCCTTAAGCTTGTCTATCGTCACCGTTTTCCCAACGACGACGTTCGTCATTATCTTTACGCCGAGCTTCGCCACATAATCCACCTCGGCCTGCACTATCGTCTTTGGCAGGCGGAATGCAGGGATGCCGTAGACAAGGACGCCGCCGGGCTTGTGGAGCGCTTCAAAGATCGTCACATCGTAGCCGAGCTTCACCAGATCGCCAGCCGCTGAAATGCCCGCAGGCCCGCTTCCTATGATCGCGACCTTCTCCTTGTCGGCCTTGACGGGGTTCACGTCCTTCATCACTTCTTCGCCGCGCGCGAGCGCGTACTCGGCGGCGAACTGTTCGAGACGACCGACCGCGACCGGCTCGCCCTTCACGGCCAGGATGCACACTTCCTCGCACTGGCTCTCCTGGGGGCATACCCTGCCGCAGACCGCCGGAAGTGCGTTATCTTCCTTCAGTATCTCGTTCGACTTGAGGAAGTCGCCCTCGGCAATCGCGGCGATGAACTCCGGTATTTTCACCTCTGCGGGGCACTGCTCCACGCACTTGGGCTTCTTGCACTGAATGCAGCGCTCGGCCTCGGCAACCGCCATTTCTTTCGTGTATCCGAGGACAACGCTGTCGAAGTTCTTTACGCGATCCTCTGGAGACTGCTCAGGCATCGCGTGGCGCGGCACTTTCGAGCGCTTTTTCTTTTTCGGTTTTTCATCAGCGGGCGCGGAATCGGTCTCTTGAGCACCGTTTTTCAGCACATCATCGGCCATCTGGCGTCCTCCTCAAAAGTGCGGGAAAGCATCGGCGAGCATCCCGGCCTCGCACGGCAATCCACAAATGCGAGCAGACAGGGCATCACCTGTAATCTGATACAAATGAGCCTGCCGCACGATGAATGTTAGCCGTGCCCCGCAGAATCGTCAACGAGGAAGCCGATTTTCACAAAAATACGGCGTTCGGGAAAGCGCGTGGAGTGGCGAAACGCGCGCGCGCTTTGAAGCGGAATCTTCATTGGAACTTCGATGGATCGCAAGGCGCGCGGAAAGGTCGACAAGAATCCCGACACAAGGTTCCTGCGAAACGCCCTTTTATCCCTGCACATCCTCATTTACCCCTGTACAGCGCCCAGTCGTGCCCGCGCGCCGTAAACGGCGCTGTCCCTGAAAACCGGGTCAGCCCGGCTTCCGTCGTAACAGCCGCAATCGGCCTTGGTTCCGTCGCAACAATCGCAATCAGCCTAGGGACGCGGGTCGCAGGTGTACGCCGGGATCCAGTAGGTATGATAGCCTGAGCTTTCGTTTA
>JAGGVC010000105.1 GCA_021158185.1 bacterium
CAGTGAAGATAGATGCTTGCCGTATTTTTCATCACCCGGCGGAGTTCCTTGAGCCTTGGAGCCATCATCGCAAGATACGCCATCATGTCGTTCGTGCCCAGGAAATCACGGAATGCCATAAGCGCTCGCGCCGTATCTCCGCCCTCTTCCACGGTTTCCTGATAGGCTTCGACCGCCGCCATATCCCAGTGCCAGGTATCCTCGAATGCTTTTATCTGTGCAACCGAATCCGTGCCGTTCTTTTCCTCATAGAGCACATTGTAGTCCTGATTGCTCTTGAACGGCGGGTCGAGGTAAACGAGGTCAACGCACTCGTTCGGGATGTGCTCCCTGAGCACGTTAAGGTTATCGCCGTAATACAGGATGTTTCCATCCAACACGCATCACGCTCCTGTTTCTCGAACACGAGCATTATATCGCATCCGAAGGAAGCGCGCTTCGAGCAAAGACGGGCTTCTGCCAGAAGCCCCAACGACCGGGAAAGATGGCATTTGCGGTAATCTGCCAAGACGGGCGTGCCGCCGCACGCCCCCTACGCCGGGAAAGATGGCCAGATTCCCCTTACACTTCTATCAGGATGGCGTCGCCCTGGCCGCTGCCGCTGCAGATGCTTGCGATACCCTTGCCGCCGCCTCTGCGCTTAAGCTCGAATGCGAGCGTCATGATTACCCGCGCGCCGCTCATCCCGATCGGATGGCCAAGTGCGATCGCGCCGCCATTCACGTTCACCTTGTCCATGTCCCATTCGACGATCTTGCCGCACGCCAGCACCACGGCTGCGAACGCCTCGTTGCACTCGAACAGGTCGATGTCGTCAATCTTGAGGCCGACTTTGTCGAGGAGCTTCTTCGTCGCGTACGCGGGCGCGATCGGGAACTGGTACGGCTCCATCGCAACATGATCGTGCGCGATTATCTTCGCGAGCGGCTCCTTGCCCATTTCCTTCGCCTTATCCTCGGTAACGAGGATCATCGCACCGCCCGCATCGTTCACGCCGGGCGCGTTGCCCGCGGTAATCAGGCTGTCCTTTCCGAACGGGCTCCTGAGCTTCGCAAGGCCTTCGATCGTAGTGCCGAAGCGCGGAAATTCATCCTTCTTGAACTCCACCGGGTCGCCCTTCCGCTGGGGGATCATGAACGGCACGATTTCAGCTTCGAAAACGCCGTCCTTTATCGCAGCCTCCGCCCGATTCTGGCTTCGAGCGGCATATTCATCCATCTGCTCGCGCGTGATACCGAATTCCTTGGCTATCCTGTCGCCATGATCCGCCATATGCACATTGTCGAACACGCACCACAGACCGTCGTGCACCATCGCGTCCACCATCTTGGAATCGAACATCCGCTTGCCCCACCGGAGATCATAGTTGTAGTAGGGAAGCTGAGACATCGACTCCATCCCGCCCGCGATCACGAACTCCTTCTCGCCCGCGGAAAGCAGAAGCGCACCGAGCGTAACCGCGCGCATCCCGCTCGCGCATACCTTGTTGATGGTCATGGAAGGCGTGGTCGGATCGAGACCGGCCTTCATGGCCGCCTGACGGCTCGGAATCTGGCCCGCACCGCCCTGGCATACCATGCCCATAATCACATCGTCCACGACTCCCTTTGCGGGAATATCGTGGCGCGTGACGAGCTCCTTGATCGCGGCCGCTCCGAGATCCGCTGCCGGAACTTTAATGAGTGTTCCACCGTACTTGCCGATGGCCGTCCGAACCGCATCGAGAATAACAACTTCTGCCATAATCCTCCTCCTTACCCAAAATACCGACGGATTATAGCATCTTAAATGAACAGCTGAACAGGAATTCACGAGTTGATTAGCATGTTAAGACTGTCATTTGCCAACCCGGCAAACGCGCGTCAATTCGGAGCAAGCCCCGGGTTTGCGCAGAATAGCTTTACAAGCGGTGCGCCTTTTGTATAATCCAAGCGTGGGAAAGGGTCGCGAATCTTCGGCGAACAGTTCAAGAAAAGAGCTTGCCGCATATCGCGTCATCGTCTCCGGAAGAGTCCAGGGGGTTTTCTACCGTGCAACGGCGCTTGACGGGGCGGTGATGCTCGGCGTGCGCGGCTGGGTCAAGAACCTGCCCGATGGCAGAGTGCTCGCCCACATCGAGCATGAGAACAGACACGTGCTCGACTCGTTCCTTCCCCACCTGAAAGAAGGGCCGCCGGGCGGGTACGTTGACGATATGCAGGTCACGGAGGCCGAACCGGAAGGATGCCCGGATTTCCAAATCAGGTACTAACTGCCGCCAGGAACAGCAAGCCTCAAGACGGCGTATCTGACTTATAACCCTCGTCGCTTCTAGCTTTTTTGACGGCTGAAACCCGGCTTGTCAACCGCTCCATACATCGAAATATGCGTGTTATAATTCCGCGCACTGCAACCGCGTGCAGGCGGCGAGATCGCGCGCATTCTTGCCCTGACAAGCGATGCGAGCAGGGTTTTGCTCCTCTGCATGAACGGAGTTTGGCGGGTATTGCAGTGATATTTCTGGTGTAGGGATTAACGCGGCGGCACAGGGATGGCCGCGCTGAATACTGATTGGAAGGACAAGGGTTCGTGAACCTACTAGAGTTTGCCGGAATCCAAACGGAGGTATTCATCCTCTATTTCCTGCGCGGCGCAGGCTTTCTCTTTGTCGCGCCCATTTTCAGCGCGCGCGCCGTGCCTGTGCACGTAAAGGTCGGTATTGCCGGATTCCTCGCGTACGTCTTTCTCTTGATCAACCAGCCATCTCTGCCTGCAAGTTCTTATGAGCTTACGAAATTCGCTCCGATGGCGATCGGGGAGCTGATAATCGGACTTGCGATGGGATTTTCCGTCGGCATCATCTTTGTCTGCTTCCAGTTCGCCGGAAGGATATTCGGCTACCAGATGGGTTTCGCAATCGTGAATGTGCTCGATCCGCATAGCCAGGAACAGGTTTCGCTCATCGGAGAATTCCTCTTTGCAGTCATATCGTTGGTGTTCCTGAATCTCAACCTCCACCATTCGTTTCTCACGTTTTTCGGAAGGAGTTTTGAATGGGTGCCAGCGGGCGGCATCAATGCGGCTGCGTTCACGGTGACAGGCATCGGCGACGTCATGACATCCCTGTTCATCCTGTCGCTTCAGATTGCGGCGCCGCTGCTTGCCGTGCTTTTCATGCTCGACTTCGGGTTGGGCATAATCGCGCGCGTAGTTCCGCAGATGAATGTCTTCCTGGTCGGAATACCACTGAAAATTGCCGGAGGGCTTTTCATGCTCTCAATAATCGTTATGCTTCTCAATCCGGTTACGTGGAAGGTAACAGAGAGAATCATGTTGAACACGATGGAAGTTGTTAAATCGCTGGGCTCTGCGTAGCGAGTCGGATCTTGAGCATAACTTCCGGAGTGAGGGATGTTTGCTTTTCTCATAGAAGGAGCTTTGTAAGGACTAATGGCAGAAGGCGGTGAAAAAACCGAGCGAGCCACGCCGCGGCAACGAAGAAAGGCGCGTGAACGTGGACAGACTGCAAAATCTGCCGAGGTTACGAGCGCGCTGTCGCTTCTTGCGCTCTTTGTTACGCTCTGGCTTATGGCTCCAAGAACCGACAATCTTCTGCGAACACTCGCTCAAACCAATATCGGGTATGCTCACCGCATCGACGTAACGATGACCTCTATTGCAACCCTTAACATGAATTGGATATTGACGGCCTTGAACGTCCTCGCGCCGTTTTTCTTTGTCGCTTTTTTTGTGGGATTGCTGTCTCAGCTCGCCCAAACCGGAATACTGTTCAGCGCCGAACCGCTTAAACCCGACTTTTCAAGGCTTAATCCGGTAAAGGGTTTCCAGCGTATCTTCAGCATCCGAGGGCTTGTCGAGCTTGTAAAAAATCTGCTCAAACTTGTCGTAGTTGCTGTTGTAGTTTACGCAGTCCTCAAGGCCGAGTTCTTTTTCTTCCCGCGGTTCATAAACACGGGAATCCAGTCCAGTTTCCAGTACAGCTTCGGTATCGCACTCAAGATCGGCATTTGGTCAAGCGTGATCCTGCTAATCCTTGCGCTTCTGGATTACATCTACCAGGTATACGAATTCGAAAAAGGCATTATGATGACCAAGCAAGAGGTGAAAGACGAGTTCAAAACTATGGAAGGCGATCCGCTAATAAAGCGCTCTCTTCGCGAGAAGGGCCGCGAGATCGCGTTTACACGTATGATGAAAAAAGCTGAGGCTGCGGACGTGGTGATCACAAATCCGATGGAATACGCCGTAGCCCTCGTTTACGAAATCGGCATGCCCGCACCGATTATCGTAGCAAAGGGCAAAGGACTCATCGCGCTCAGAATACGCAGGATAGCGGAGGAAAACGATATTCCGATAATGGTCGATCCACCGCTCGCGCGCGCGCTTTACAGGGTCGAGCTGGAAAGCTTCGTCCCGGCTGAACACTTCAGGGCAGTAGCACAGGTTCTTGCATTCCTTGCGAAGCAGAGCACCCGCCTGAGGGAGAAAATCATGAGCGGAGTACCGGCATAGGAGAATAGATGGAAGGACGAACTGCAGAAGGAGCTGGAACATTCTTCGGAATGGCCACTATCGCGCGCAAGAACATAGAAATGCTCATTCCGCTCATCTTTCTTGCGAGCATGCTTCTCCTGGTAATCCGGTTTCCACCGGGTGTTATCGATGTGTTCGTCATCGGTAGCCTCGTATCAGCTGTACTCATTGCGGTTCTTACGATGTACGTTCGGCAGCCGCTCGATTTCAGCATCTTCCCGACAGTCATCCTGCTTACGGCAGTGTACCGCCTGTTTCTTAATGTCGCCACCACGCGCGCTATTCTGACCGACGCCGATGCCGGACACGTAATCGACACATTCGCTGGCTATATCATAGGCGGTAATTACGTCGTTGGAATGGCGGTGTTCCTTGTAATTGTGATCATCAACTTCGTTGTAATCACTTTCGGCGCCCAGCGCATTGGCGAAGTTGCCGCCCGATTCACACTGGACGCATTGCCGGGCAAGCAGATAGCTATCGACGCGGATCTCAACGCGGGTATCATCGACGAGGCACAGGCGCGCACACGTCGAAAAAGGCTTGAAGATGAAGCGGACTACTTCGGTGCCATGGACGGTGCCTCGCGTTTCGTCCAGAGAGACGCACTCGCCGGAATCATCATCATATTCGTAAACATAATCATGGGGCTGATCGTTGGCATGGCGCAAATGGGGATGGACTGGGATACCGCGCTCCAGACATTCTCGAGGCTGACCATCGGTGACGGCCTTGTGGCCAGCCTGCCGGCGATTTTCATCAGCACATCAACAGGAATAATGGTGACGAAAGCGGCAACAGAGGAAACCGTCGGAGAAAGCGTCATATCGCAAGTATTCGCCCAGGCAAAGGCTTTATGGATCGCGGCAGGATTTATTCTGATTTTCTCACTTGTGCCTGGAATGCCAAAGCTCGTTCTTTGGCCAGTCGCTGTAATTCTTACTTACATAGGCTGGCGGGTTTCACAGGGAGATAAGATCAGGGAGGATGTGGAAGAGGCGGAAAGAGAAGAGGCAGCGCCGCCTGAGTCACCGGAAGACAGAAGAAGGCAGGAGCTTGAGGATCTACTAGCCATCGATCAGCTTGAGCTTGAAATCGGATACGGCCTCATACCGCTTGTCGACAGCGAACAGCAGGGGGATCTGCTGGAGCGCGTCAACAACATCCGCAGGCAAATAGCGACGGAAATGGGTTTCATCGTTCCACCGATGCGAATCCGCGACAACATCCAGCTCGGACAGGGAGAATACGTGCTCAAGATCAAGGGAACCGAAATCGCCCGGGGTGAGCTTCAAATCGACCGCTACCTTGCAATGAATCCTTCAGACCCGGATGCGGAATTCGGCGGCGACAAAACGGTCGAGCCGGCATTCGGATTACAGGCGTACTGGATTTCTCCGAACGACCGCGCGCGCGCCGAAGCGGCGGGATTCACGGTCGTAGATGCATCAACCGTCCTTGCAACGCACCTGACAGAGATCATTAGGAGACATGCCGCCGATCTGATCGACCGTCAGGCAGCGCAATCCCTTCTCGACAACCTCAAAGAGCGCCTACCCGCCCTCATCGAGGATCTCGTACCGGCCAAGCTCTCCGTAGCCCAGATTCACAAGGTGCTGCAACTGCTTCTTCGTGAACGGGTGAGCATAAGGAACTTCGCCGTGATCTGCGAAACACTCGGAGATTATGGTGCCGAAGTACGTGATCCGGAGATTTTGACTGAGTTTGTGAGGCAAGTGCTCTCACGGCAAATTTCCGCTCAGAATGCATCTCCCGATGGCACGATGCTTGTTTCCACGCTCGACCCATCCATTGAGGAGAAAATCGCTTCAAGCCTCCAACAGACACCATCGGGTACAATCCCTGTGCTCGACCAGAACTACACGAGGAAGCTTGTAGAGAACGTCGGGAAGCAGATTGAAAAAATGATTCAGGCGGGTAGCCCGCCTTTATTCCTGGTCAGCCCAAGGGTGCGACCATACTTCAGGAAGATTATCGAACGCTCATATACCGGCGTGAGCGTTTTGAGCTTCTCCGAAGTGTCGCGCGATGTTCAACTGAAGACAGTCGGTTTTGTGGAGGCCCCCGATGCAAGCTAGACGATACGAAGCCAGACTGGAGGACTATGGCAACCTCCTTGCGCGTATCAAAGACGAAATGGGAACCAACGTAATGGTTCAAACACGGAGGTTTCGGAAAGGTGGATTTCTGGGACTCTTCGGAGTGCAGGAATGGGTTGAGGTACTTGCCGCACCGAAGTCAAGCCAGCCAAGGGATGTCGTAAGAGACAGCGTGGAAATTTCGCGTGCAGGAATTAGGAAACAATCAGGCGAAGGTGGTGAGCAGATCGTGAAACCAGCCATGATTTCAGTTCCCAAAACTCCCGGTATATCCCGTCCAGCGCCGCGGGAGATACACATTGGCGATGACCAAATAGGCGTTGACGGCGGAGATGGACAGGACGGTATCAGGCAGGAGATCAGAGAGATAAAGAAAATGGTTGCAGAATTAACCCGCAAGGTTGGCAACTCAAGCCATTCTGAACCATCAGTCGCTTTCGATGCCGTCAGAGCTACATCAGGCGCCAGGGGATTAACATCTGTGGAACATGAAACACTCTCGCAGGTGATCGGATGGGATATTCACCCGCAGCGCGCCCTGAATCTAATGAAAAAGGCGATCTCCGAAAACCCGCACAATCTCGATACTTTAACGGTCGAGATGCTCCTGAAGCGCATCAAGAAAGTTGTCATAGGCGATATTCTCCTTGCGAGCGGCATGAAGGTACCTCCGGTAGGACAGGGAATGGTTGCGGCCTTTATCGGAGCTACCGGTGTCGGCAAAACAACTACGATCGCAAAACTGGCTGCGCAATTCGGCGTTCGCGATGATCGCAAGGTAGCGTTGATCAGTCTTGACACATATCGCGTAGGCGCACAGGAGCAGCTTCGAACTTACGCTGACATAATGAAGCTTCCGATTTCGATCGTATTCAACGGCGAGGAATACAAGGAAGCGTGCGACAAGTACAGAAGCGATCACATCGTTCTTGTGGACACTGCCGGGAGAAGCCCATTCAACAAAGAACATATGCATGAACTTCGGGAAGCGTTCCGCTTGTCTACGCCCGATTCAGTACAGCTCGTTGTCGATGCCTGCACGAAGGCTGACGATATCAGAATAATGCTCGAAAAATTCTCCGGCATCGGTTTCGATCATATAGTCATTTCCAAGCTGGACCAAACCGGGAGTCTTGGCAGCATTTACACCATCAACAATCTCACGAACCGCCCAATCAGTTATTTCAGCGTCGGCCAGAGCGTCCCGGACGATATCCGTGTTGCGTCTGTCGAGTTCATTCAGAAATGGTGTAACACGGGAAAGATATAGGCTCCAAGCCTAAACCCAGATATGCTTCGGCATAGTGAGCGTTTCAGTGTTGCAGTCAAGTTGTTATCAGAAGGAAACAGCGTGGATATGCAGGATGAGTTAATCAACAAACTGAGAATCGGTAATCATCCTGATTTGGTACGGCTTCTTCAGGGAGCGGCAGCGTCCGCGTTCACTGAAGCTTTCAAAAAGAAAACACAATCATCATATAGAATTGCCCTGATCTCACACGAGGATCCTGACGACGCAAAGAAGAACATCGTTGAGCCGGAACAGAGCCTTACGCCTGCTACGCAGATTGATTCAAGCGTTAAAGAAGCACGAAGTCCTACCGACCAGGCCGAAGTTCTTAGGATGCTAATGGCCGGGAAAAAAGCCGCACATGTGACAATCCGCAGGGGGGCATATGTAATCGCGGTTGCAAGCGGTAAAGGAGGAGTTGGGAAAAGCACGGTTACGGCCAATCTCGGCATCGCACTCGCAAGAAAACCGAGACATGTCGTCGTGGTTGACGGCGACCTCGGCCTTGCCAATCTCGATATTATGTTTGGTGTCAGGCCTGCTAAAACTCTATGGCATTACATCAACGCGGGAACAGATCTTTCCGAGATTCTCATAAGGAACGCTTTCGGCGTGGATCTCCTTCCCGGTGGGAGCGGATTTGAGGATCTTGCCAACCTGTCTCCCTCGCAGCTCGACCGCCTTGTCGTGGCACTTGAAACGATCGAATCCCAGTCCGATTACATCATCATTGATACAGGCGCAGGCATCGGTCATCGGGTAACGGCGTTTGCTGCGGCAGCCGACCTCGTAATCGTCGTTGCTGCGCCTGAAAGCACAGCAGTTCTGGATGCGTATGGGCTGATCAAGGCAACATGCAACCATCATCCCGGGCAGAAGTTCGGCGTGGTCATGTGCAGAGCATCTGACCGTAACGAAGCGAAACGCCATTTCAACGCACTTAGAACTGTGACCGAGCAGTATACGAGTGCTGCGATCTCTCTTCTGGGCATAATTCCTTCGGACGAATCGGCGCGTGCATCTGTCAATCAACACCAGCCGCTGATTGCTCTATATCCGCGCAGCTCCGCATCGAACGCACTCGTACGACTGAGTCAAACCGTAATGCAGTATTTTGAAAAAGAACATCGCCGGGCGGACACCATCCAAGAAACAAGGATACCCGCAAGATCAGGTTTCATCTCGCGGCTACTTGGCTCGTTGAAGCCGAAAGCCCTATAGTACAACGCAAGCTCAACGTGTGCAATTATGCTGAAAGTGCGGTACATTATCAGCTTTACGAAGCAATTTCTGCTTTTGCAAGGTCGCCTTCTTTGAGTTTAATACCATCAGGACGCAGAACCGTTGAAGGAAGAAAAGCGAAATTATCGATACGGCGTCGTAGGGCTTGCCCGCGGTCTGGTATGGCTGGTTGTAGGACTGTGGGTCATCATCACCGCGGTTATTGGCCTTATTAACGATGCATCGCTGGAACAGCTTTTCTTCGCAATTTTCCTGGGGGCACTCGTACTGTTTATTGCGGCAAGCTTGGTGGCATCAATCGGTGTGAACCTGGTTGTTTCATCGATAATCGCAATTCGAAGACGCCGCAAGGATATCCTTCGAAAAGAGCTTGAACAGATTATAGCTGCTCAGGCGGAAGACAAATCGAAGTCTGAAGAAGCTGCGGAACGAGAAAGAAGGTTGCGTGCGGGAAGCGAAGAACGCTTTGGGGGATCCGCCGAATGACTGCCAAGAAACCGAACTATGGCAGCTTAGGCGGGTACGAGCAGGCGCGTGCAGACAGGGTTGCGCTTGATCAAATCGTCAAGGCATATTCACACATCGTCGAAGTCGTTGCATACCGATTCCTCGTAGACCTTCCAGCCAGCGTTGACCGAGACGACCTGATTAGCGAAGGGAAAATCGGATTGATCGAGGCAATAAACCGCTTCGATCCTGGAAAAAACGTGAAGTTTGAAACCTTCGCAACATGGCGAATCCGCGGTGCGATTCTTGATTACCTGCGGAAACTCGACTGGTCACCGAGAAGCTTGAGAAAGCGTGCGAAGGAAATCGCCGAAGTTACCAACAGGCTTGATAAGAAACTCTCCCGTCCGTCAGAGGAAGGTGAAATCGCCGCCGAACTCGGCATCTCCGTTGACGAGTACCGTGATACTCTGGGGAAGATCAGCTGCCTGACCGTAGCCGGCTTCAGCGATCTCGAACCGAGAATTACAGACCGCATAGAAGATAAACGACTGACACCTGAAGACGAGACGATTGCCGATCACATCAGCGAGAATCTTGCGAACGCAATTCGCAAACTGCCCGAAAAGGAAAAGCTGGTGCTGGAGCTTTATTATCACAGGGAGCTTTCGCTTAAGGAAATCGGAAACATCCTCGATCTCTCCGAGTCTCGAATCTGCCAGATTCACAGTTCCGCCACGCTTCGGCTGAGAGAAATGCTGACAGACTGGCGGGAAGCTGAATAGACTCTCCGGAACATGGCTTATCGGTATGTTTTGCGGTATCATTATCAGGTGGCGATGAATCAGGGCTGATTCAGGGAGGAATATCATGGTTAGGCCGATTGCTATGCAGGTCAATCTTCTCAAGCTTGACGAAATAACACAGCACCAAAAAACGGTTCAGGCTCAGGCGGTTCAAAACGACCACGACCGTGCAAGGGAAACTGAACGGATCAAGGACTCATACATCTCAACGATTACCCGCACCGAAAGAGCCGAGCAGCAGGGAATAGTCAAGGAACATGAAGAAGAGGAGAAAAAAGGGGGAGGAAAAGCCCACGGCAGCATACAGAACCCCAAGGATGATGAATCAGGCGAAGGCGAAACAGATAAGAAGGTTCGAAAACCAAGGATAAATATCGTAACCTAGGACGGTTGTTGCGGATGTCGAATATCGGATATCTCTGTGCAAAGCACATTTCAGACTCACGTTGGCTCGGAGGATTGCTTGTAGTGGACGAACTCGGGCTACCCATCGAATTCAAGCATACGGAGCCGTGTGAACCTTCGGGACTTGCGCGTCTTTTGCACGGCGGAAGGCTCGAATGGCATTTGAAGGTCAATGTTGTTGGACTCCCCTTGATTTCAGCAATTACGTCAAACGTTGCTGCTGTTATATGTGATGAAAACGTTTATCTGCGCCTCCAACCGCGCGTAAAGCACACACTTGCGACGATCACGCTGACAGATCAACAGCCTTTGCCTGAGACGGGGCAGATCGAAGATGTAACTCCGGGAAGATGGCTGGTTTCGCATTCCTCGACCGCCAGCCCAATCATTATTGCGCTTGCCGACGAACAAGGGCGCACCATTCAGAAGATATCGGATGCGGTGATCGCACTCGTACAGTCGGTATCTGTTCTCGAACCGATGGAACGGCTCAGGAAAGCGATAGATTACGTTGCACGAGAAAAAGACGAGGAGAGATCGATATAATATTCTGGCAGTATCCGCAATGAATCCGAGAAGAATTGTTGATTTCAATCTCTACGATGTGGCTGTAACCGATATTGATATTTCGTCAGTCAACTCGGAATCAGTCTGCACCGTCAAATCCGTGCACTTGGGTTCACCGCCCGCAGTTTGCGATGAACCTGTATTTTGCGAAGAAACCGGGCGACGCAGCATTGAACCGTCCATCCACGAATTAGACCCACTTTCAGTAACTGCAGCAGTAAAGAGCGTTTCCACTCAAATTTCATCTATTTGTACAGACAAAGCTATGGAAGTTCCGGAATCAAAAATCCGCAAGACGGGTGCGGTCATCGCCTCTGCAACAGCAATCGATATTTCAGATAAGAGCAAGTGCATCGTACCCAGAATCAGGCCGGGCGATGCAAGAAGCCTTCCCGTCAAATACAGCTTCCATTCATGGGGCGAAGCATCGGATGAGTTCAAGAAGGACGCACTCCGAACACTTGTTCATACACACAAGTTGAATCCCAAGGGGCTTACTGTCCTTGGGTGTATCTATCGCTGCCCGCTCGATGCCGCGCTCCGAATCGTGGTTAACGAAAAAGAGTGGACTCTCGATCTTCTCCCGACAAAACAAGGAAAAATTGACCGGAAACCGCATCAGGCCGTAATCGTAAAAACACAATCCGGAAAAACAGTACTGGCCAGACTCTGAGTGGATTAGGATTTCCTAGAAGCCGCGCTGTGAATGCAGAAGGAAATAAACTCTACTTCATGAAAAAGCACAGCATACCACTGTGTGCATCTACTCTTGTGATCGGTCCTTTCGACTCGATCTGTGAATGGAAATGTTATCTGCCAAATGCTGAAACTGCTGTACGCGAAGGCTCGGAGTTCTTGGCTTCCTTTACGATTCCGGCAAAGGCCTTCATCATCTCTACGTCAAGCTGCCTGCCCGAAACCTCTGTCATTATGGCAAGTGCCTTTTCCTGTTTCATCCCTTTTCTATATGGCCGATCGCTCGTCATTGCGTCAAACGTATCTGCAACCGCAATTATCCTCGCGTCAAGCGGAATATCTTCCCCAGTCAAGCCTTTGGGATACCCCTTGCCGTCAATACGCTCATGATGGTAAAGAATCCCATCCAGACAAGGCGCAAGGAACTTAACGTCCTTTATTATCTCGTATCCAAAAACTGGATGCTTCTGCATCTCCTTAAGCTCTTCAGGTGTCAGAGGACCGGGCTTACGCAGAATTGAATCCTGCACGCCGATCTTGCCAATGTCGTGAAGCAGAGAAGCTTGTCTTATCCGCTCCAGCTCGTCCGGCGAATACCCTATTCGTTCAGCGATAAGCAAACTCCAGTATGCAACGCGCTCTGAATGGCCATGGGTGTACCTGTCTCTGGAGTCGAGAGCGCGCGCGAGTGTACTGACCGTATTCACGTAAGAGCTTTCCAGCTCGTCGCTCATCTGTGTCAGCTTTATGACCTGCTCGTTCACCATTTGGTTGATCGATATTATCTCCTCGTTGGCCTCTTCTTCTATGTTTGAACTGCGCTCAAGCTCACGAATCATAGCGTCGCGCTCTACCAGCTGCTTGTCGATGAGGCGAAGGAAATAGCCGCCGATGAGGAAGGTCGCCATGAAAATTCCCGCAAATACAAGAATCTTTACAATCCATAAACTCTCGCGCCAAGCTGGGCTTTCAGACGCAACGCTGAAGAAGATTACGAGCGCGACCTGGTATACGGCTGCAAGAACCAACACGCCCCACCGTTTTAGTTTCTCGATACTGGTCATAGCTGCTGACTTTAAGAAACTGACAGAACGCAGGCCAAGCCGTGCGTTCACACCAATTATACCGCACTAAATAATGCATCGCATTCAAAATAACGCACTAAAATATGAATTCGAACGGAATAATCAAGGAATTCATCGATGCAGATGCCCGTGCAGTGCGCGTGAAGAATGTTTGAAAGGCAGATCAGTAATTATACTTCTCCGTCCACTCATCGACGCATATTCCATCGTAAACGATCCGTCCCTGGTACTTGTAGGCAAAATCCAGAGCAAGTCCCATATCGCCTTCACCTTCCGGAGGAGGGCTGCCATAGGTGTGGTAAATCACAAATATTCTCCTCGGACGCTCGAGCGTGGTCAGAGGTGTTGAAGCCTTATGAGTTCTTCCTCTCAAGAATCCGGGCATGTGATCAAAACCGCCTGGAAAACCTCCCTCAGTGTTACTTCCTGCGGTTGCACCGGCTGCTCCTATCAATCCTGCAAACTCGTCCATGGATATATGCGGGGGGTAAAACCGTCTGAACCCGCGTACTGCGCGATCTCCCATCCTCGATATGGTTTCGGAAAGCGCGTACTCCTGAAGCGAAGGTCCGTCCATGCTTACTGAGAAATGCATCAGCCCCTCGTATTCCGTGGCAGGCAGATATGTCGCAAGACAGCTGGACTCGTTCACCACAAGACTCTCTATAGGCTCCCTCGATACGATCCACTGGTGCACGCCCGATCTCGGCTTAACCATCCTTGCGATTTCCTGCCAGTTGGGCGGATCCTGAATAAAGAGCACGGCATAAAGCCCCATCAGGTTGAAAAACACAACAGAAAGGATCAATGCAAGTCTCAAAGACCTAACACGCAGCTTTAGACAGCCAAACGCCCATAAAACGATGAATGCAACTCCAGATGGAATGAGATAACGCCTGCTCATTAGCTGCGGATTCCCAGTAATCACCATCGCGATGTACGAAGCGATCGGAGGGAAGAAAGCGACCCAGATGCTTATTGGGATAATCACAGGCACAAGCTCGCGGCCCTGCATCTTCCGAATCAAGTCGTACGCGAGCATTCCGAACGGAAGCAGGATTATCACCGCTGCAGCCGCTGTCGGCACAGAGCCGTACAACAGAAGGAAATCGCGAAACAAACCCAGGAGCTCTGTGAAACCAGGCATCACGAGAGAAGTCTTATACCCGGAAACGAACTCCTGCTGCCATCTGAAAACCTGAAACCAGTACACAAGCGGGACAACGACCCAGAGGTATTGAATCGGACGCCTGAAAAGCATGAAAAACTTTCGTCCAAGCCCGGCAAGAAGGGCGATTATTCCGGCAAGCCAAGCAGCCGCGAACAGATGATGCGTCAGTATTCCGCATATCGAAAGGAAAAGCCAGATGTGAATCGCATTGGACGATCCAGCGGGAAAAACCTTGCCATTCTCACGAATCTGCCTGCCTAGCGCCAGTATCGTTACGGTTGAAACGAGCCACAGTACGGCAACAAGATCCATCAACGAATAATAACGAAGGTTGACTGCATACCAATAGTGAATGGGGCTCAGCGCGAGGAGCACGCCGGCAAGCCAGAGTTCATCGCGTTTTAGGTACTTCGACATAAGCCAAAGGAAAGAGCCTAAAGCGAGCGCCGACAGAAGCCCAGGCATGATTCGAACAACCGTTCCGTCGGCAAGCTGAGGAACGAGCCTCAGGAACAGATACGACAAAGGCGGGTTGGCGTCGAAATGATGAATCAGATAAAGCGAATCCAGAAGGGGTATCTTCGCAATCATCAATGTCCAGACTTCATCGCACCAAACGCTCAATGGATCGCGCCCCGCCATCGCGAGGAACATCTCCGGCGAAAGCCTAATCAAAACACCGAACACAATCGCCGCTGGAAACAGCGCCCAACGCATCGCGCGCTGGCCAATATCGACAAAATCGTACCCAGTCGAGTGCGCGGATGAATCTACACGTACCCTACTTTTCTTGCGTTTCTTCTTCGCCATAGCTCAAGTCCCGCGAAATCACTAATAGCCAAGCGTATTGTATACCGAAGTATCGGCTTTTACGGCACTCCGACGTTTAGCTTGCGACATATTAGCGACGCTCGCCTTCGACAATTTTGATTTCTTTTTTCGTCAGTCCGTAAAGCTCGTAAACGAGTTTGTCTATCTTGCGGTCGGTCTGTTCGAACTCATGTTCATGCGGAACGATGACACTCAGGCTATTTTCAAAATGCTCTTGAAGCTTCTTGCTTGTCTCGCGATCTTCCGGATCATGCTTCAACCTGCGCTTGTTCCGAACAAGTATTTCTTTGAAATCAGCAAACTCCAGATCGTAGTATTTTTCAAGATAGGTTTTACCTTGAATTGTAGCAAGATCGACGCCTAGGTAGTCCGATAACCATGCTAGAAATTCCAGTTCCTCTTTCTGCTTTGCCTCATTAATTGTGATTGCATCTTTCGCGAGTTTGGCAATCTTCGAACTGGGTTTCTGCAATATTGGATAGCGTGAAAGATAGATTTCCTGTAAAGTTAATCTACCTTTGCTTTCAACATCGCCGAGTACGGAACATGTTTGCTGCAAATACCAGAATCCCAGCCTGGAATTTAGCATCCCTAGCAGGGAATAGTCCGAGATCGCAATGCTAAAGCAGGTTTTGAGCGGATAATAAGCGAATGTGTCTATTGTAAATCTAGCTTCCTTGGCAATTTCAGGATACACGATCTTTGGTTTTTCAAA
>JAGGVC010000052.1 GCA_021158185.1 bacterium
TCTCACCCCTTGCGCGACAGAGCAGATTCCGTGCGCCGACACGCCCGTCCATTATATTACATGATGCGTCCAGCCTTCACATATCCTATGCCGTTTCGCCGCATGCCGCAGTGACTGTTTTATCGTGTCAGGCGGTACCTCTTGCCAACATCGCCAAACAAAAGTAGAATTCGGGCGGCAGGTGATTTTATGAATGATGACAGGCGCGACGAGAACGAGGAAAAGCCGCGAATTATTATCGAGGACAAGCGCTTTTCACGCGACGAAGAGGATGACGAGGAAGAAACGGCACGCAAGGACGAGCCTGATGCTCCTCCCGACAGCGATACGGGCGATGTTGAGATCGACGAAGCTGCAACAGGTGATGCTAAGTCCGATTCTTCGCCGTCTCAGGTGAAGCAAGGGGAATCTACTCCTACGGAATCGCGCAAGAAGTTCGAGGTGATCGAGGAGCCTGCGGTGCCTCCTGCCGCGGATCCGACAATGGACGATTTCGATCGCGACAAAATCCCCACGGATGATGATGCATTTCGAGAGCTTACCAAGGAAGACGAAGAACGGCTTCGCAACGCGGCCAAGGAGCAGCTTTCAGCGCTTTCCAAGATCGGCATCGAGAATTACCTGCGCGATGTGTTCAATGTTGCTTACATCTTGAGTCTGCAATACCTCGGACTCCAGCCCAACCCGAACACCAATCTTACTGCCCGTGATTTGAAACGTGCTGCGATCTGTATCGATGTCATTGATTTTATGAAAAACCGGCTCGACGATTTCCTCTCACCTGAAGAAAAGACGCACATCGGTTCGCTTCTTGCTGCATTGAAGATGGAATATTCGAAGGTGGTTCCGCCGCCGCCCGGCAAGGAGTAAAGCCCTGTCTGCGGGTCAGTTACTTGTTTCCGTCATCCTCGTTAACTACAGAACCGAGCGTTTCCTTGCGGCGTGCCTCGAAAGCCTGCGCGACCAGACCTATGACGCAATCGAGATTATCCTCGTAGACAACGCATCGCCCGAATTCATCGCCGAGGATTGGGCACGCTTCGGCATCGATAAACTTATCGAGAATACAAGCAATCTCGGCTTTGCACAGGCCAACAACCAGGGAATCGCAGCCGCGCGCGGTAGCCTTATTCTTCTTCTCAACTGCGATGCGTTTCTCGCGCCGGACGCAGTCGCCCAGGCCGTGAAGGTCATCGATTCATCCGAAAACATAGGCCAGGCAGCATTCAAGGTTATGAATGCCGCTCATCCGACCGTAATCGACACCGCGGGACATCTGTTCCGTCCGGATCGCACAGCGGCTCACCGCGGCAGGGGGCAGGAGGACGATGCGCACTTCGATGAAGAAGTGGATCTGTTCGGGGCGAGTGCGTGCGCCTGCATGTACAAGCGGGAAGCGCTCGACCGGGTTTCGGTAGACGGTGAGATATTCGACCCGGACTTCGGGAATTACTACGAGGATGTCGACCTCGACTGGCGGCTGAGGCTGGCGGGATGGAAGTGCAGGTTCGCGGCCGGGGCCGTTGCATATCACCACGGACATGGTTCGGGAATGCGCGGGAATGTCCGTGTGATGATCGATGCGGAGAAGAATCGCTACCTGATGATGGCGAAGTGTGATACGCGCGCGGATCGTCGCGGCAAACGGCTTGAAATTGCGCTGTATGAAATGTACCACGCACTGAAATACATCAGCCGCCCGTACCTGCTCATTGGTCTTGCGAGGTACTTCCGTTTCCGCGCGCGCGCGCTAAAAAGGCGCGATTTCATCCAAAAAAGCCGCGATAAGAGCGCAAAGATGATCTTAACGCCGCGGTTTACGATCGCGGGACGCGAGCTCACGAAGCCCGCGCCCACATTGGCCGATTTCGAGCTTGCGCTCTCGCTGCCGCCGATCCGTACTCCTGAGCCGGGATTCATAAACTTTCAGGACGCGGACCGCCGTGCAAAGAGCCGTTTAAGGCGAGAGCCAAGCGATGGCGGATTACCGGCTGTAAGCGTCGTTGTGTTGAACGTGAACGGTGCGGAGATGACGCGCGAATGCCTTTCGGGGCTTGATGAGCAGACTTATCTCGATTTCGAAGTGATTCTTCTCGACAACGGCAGCCTTGTGGATGAAGCCGCGGTTTTGAAAAAGGACTTTCCGCGCGTCAAGGTGGTGCGCTATCCGGAGAACACAGGCTTTGCCGGAGGAGTGAACCGTGCGGTTCATTATGCAGAAGGAGAGCTCGTCGCCCTTATAAATAACGACTGCGTTCCCGATCCAGGATGGCTTGATGCGCTCGTTCGCCGGATGGAAGAGACGGGCGCAGCCGCGGTTTCGGGGACGATGGCGGAGGAGAAGTACTTCGCGCCATCGCCGAATCATGCCTTGAACCTGCTCGGACGGATCATTCCGGGGGCGTTCGGCGACAAGCCGCTGTCGTTTTTTCCGAGCGGGGGTAACTGCCTGTTTGATCTTGAAGATGTGATTTCGCTCAACGAAAAGCTGCCATGGCGGCTTGGCAAGGAAGACGGCGGCGTGATGAGCGACTTTTACCTGCTCTACAGCGAGGATGTATCGCTCGGCTGGCGGCTGAGGCTTGCAGGTTATTCGGTTGAAAAAGCGATTGATGCAAACGCAAGCCACAGGGTGAGCGCGACAGCCGCGAGGTTTCCGTCAGGGCTTCTAAGGTACTTCCGCTACAGGAACAGGATGCTCAATCTACTGCTCTTCCCTGAAACAAGAACCCTTCTCAGGATTCTCCCTCTTCTCATTATCGAATGGTTGGCGATGAGATTTGCAGGGCTTTTCTATTGGCAGCTTGGTGAGCCGCTTTTGAGCGCCGACAAGTTCTTCATGACAAACATGAGGGCGATTCTTAACCAGCGCAGGATTTTTCAAAGAGGAAGGAGTACGCCCGACTCCGAAATACTCAAGTTTTTCACTTCCGCGGTCTCGCCTCATTTCCCTGCGGTGAACAGGCTCGTCGCTGCGTATCTGAGAATTGTGGGTCTTAACACACTCGAATCACGCAATCAGCCCAGAAATCCCGGAATCTGATGCTACGAGCCCTCGCCGAGCCACGCCTGCACCGTGTTCGAGAGAAGCATCGCGATCGTCATCGGGCCGACGCCTCCGGGCACAGGCGTAATCAATGAGGCCAAAGGCTCGACCTCGTCGAAGGCGACATCGCCCGTGAGTTTCATCTTCGGTTTCCCATCTTCGCCCGTCTCGCCGGATTCGACGAAGTTGATTCCGATATCGATGACGATGGCACCGGGCTTGACGTGCGATTTCGTTATCAGATCCGCCCTGCCCGTTGCTGCAACGAGAACGTCCGCCGCACGGCACACGCCTTCGAGGTCGCGCGTCCGGCTGTGGCAGAGCGTGACAGTCGCGTGCCTTTCCAGCATCATCGCTGCAAGCGGCTTGCCCACGAGGTTTGAGCGCCCGACGATCACGACGCCTTTGCCCTTCAGTTCCACGCCATAATGGTCGAGGATGCGCATAACACCTGCAGGCGTGCATGGGCGAAGTCCAGGTCTTCCCGTCCAGAGCTTCCCCTGGCTGATAGGTGCAAGGCCGTCAACGTCCTTTTCGGGGGAAACAGCAGCGATCGCGTTATCCGTGCCGATGTGGTCGGGCAGCGGCATCTGGACGATGATTCCGTGGACGGACGGATCGTTATTCAGCTTGTCGATTAGGGCATGAAGCTCGTTTTCAGGGAAATCCGCCGGCAACCTGTGTACTTCCGGACGGATTTTGGCCTTGCCCGCGTACTTTTCCTTGTTATTCACATACGTGGTACTCGCCGGATTGTCACCGAGCTGAATAACGGCAAGGCCGGGCGTGCCAAGGCGAGCCTCGTTTTCGATAACCTTCGCCTTGAGCTCCTTGAGAACTATCTTTCTCACAAGCTTTCCGCTCATTATTTCGGCCATGTTTCACTCCTAGCTGATTATCGCCTTGTGAAGGCGAATCTTGTTCGTAAAACGGTTCTGAAATCCGCTGAATGCGAGGATTCATCATAACAGCTATCCAGATTCTTCGTGTACAGTCGGCGTATTGGTATGTTTTTTTTGGCTGGGACATGCCGTTTACGCTGAGAAACGTTCGATTCCTGTTGTGTCAGGCCTATGCGCCGCTCGAATGCTGATTCCTACTCGCCTAAGTAGTCGATGAACCAGTCGGTATCGTCCCGCTCTTCCTCAAATTCTTCGAGCGGATACCCGCGATTCTCGCTCACGCTGACCGATTCGGGTGCGTAATTCAGCATTTCAACCAGGTAGGACAGATCCGGCTTGGGAAGGGCGATTACTTCGGTTTCCATCTCCGCCATTTTCATGCTGTCGCCCCGAAGGTAGGCGAGTTCGTAGCGGATTACGGCGAGTTTCGCGTGATAGATAGGGGGCACTTGAAACCGGCTAAGGTAATTGTCGATTATCCTGCCCGCCTGATCCTGGTGGCCTCTCGCCGCTAGGATTCTCGTCTTGTGCGCGATCAGGTTCGGGTGATTTTCATCGACTTCCTCGAGTTTCTTAAGGTATTCATAGTACTTGACTTCACTACCCAGACCTTCAAGGATATCCACCATGTACGACAGGTATTCCTTCCTGAAGCTGACGCTGCCCTTTTCAAGCGAGCGGTCCACGCTGTTCAGGTCGCCCCACATTCCCAACTGTGCGTAGCATACGGCAAGCATAACAATGCGATCGCCGGTTGTCTGTCTCCCCTGTCCGCGAATCAGATTGATGCAGTCGCGGTAGTTGCCCGTAAAGAACGCAAGCCTTGCATCGTCGAAGTTGGGAGAAACAAGAACCGTGTCACGGCTCATTTTCTGCATTTCGAGCGACTGGATTTCGCGCTGGACGAGGATTAAATTCCTGCGGCTAATCGAAGTTCCCGCGCCGGCCATATCGACGACCTTCCGGAAGAGATCCTCGGCTTTTCTGAGGTTTCCGCGCCGGTAATGCTCGATTGCCTGGTTATTCAGGCGTGCGCTCACATCCCTGTCAGCGCCGGCAAGCTTCGTCAGGTGTGGAATCAGGCGGTATTCCTTTGCAGCAGGATCGTATCCTAGAATGAAATAGATGGCTTTCGATGGACGTATGCTTTCATCGGCATTGATGATATTCTGCCACCTCTGCATCAGAATCATCGTTACGTCGTCAATGTAGTCAATGCTGAGGTTTTCGACGTCGGACAGCATGAAAATGGGCTTCGAATGCCTCTGATCGAGCGGGTAAATTTCGAGACTCGAGAAGATGCCGTCCCTGGTCGGCGCGAGCCAGACTGATATAAGATGCTCTCCCCCGAACGTAAAGCCCGCTGTAATTCTCTTCGCGTTTTCAAGGTTGTAGCGCGCTTCGAATATTTCCTTGATGTCGCGTCCTTTGATTTCGACGACCTTGAGATAGCCGAGAGAATCACCGAGCACAACCGCCGCGAATCTGCCGTTGTTTGATGCCGGCTTGTTGAACCTGCTCATAAAAACTGCGTGAATATCCATATCCGGGTAGTAAACTCTGAGAAGCGAGCGCGCATTCGCAGTTGGAGTGAGTGTTTCTTCCTTATCAGCGCCCGCGCAGAGCGCGGCACTTGAGGAAACAACGATCAGTAGAACAAATGCAAAAATTAAAAGTCTCATGCCGTCTCCCTTCACCCTCATCCCATCGATCATTCGCCGCGATGCTTCGGTGGGCGCGGCTTAATTGCGTCGCCGTCCCCAGACCCAGTGCCAGATGACGGCGGTGTTGGAATTCCATCCGGCTTGGACACGATAACGGATTCCCCCCCCACGTGCGTTTCGGTATTCTCCGTTTCCGCGCCTCTGCTTACATACGCGGGTACGCCCTGGCCGGTAACGCCGGGTGATTTCTCAAACTGCTTCTTTGGAAGGTTCTTCGCTTCGATGACCCGCTTGTTGAAATCGTGCCAGGCTTTCGCAGGAAGCGTTCCGCCGAACATCCTTCGCATTCTGGAGTGGTCGTCGTTTCCGCACCATACAGCCGTGGAGTAGTATGGCGTGTAACCGATGTACATCGCATCTCGGTATTCATCGGTCGTTCCAGTCTTTCCGCCGCTGGGCATAAGCGAGCCCAGATTTGCCCTGCCTCCAGTCCCGCGCGAGTTAACGGCCTGCATGAGCTGCACCATCGTGTACGCCGTGTTTTCGCTGAGCGCCTGGTACTTGCGGTAGCCGATATTGAAGCGGTTGTCTTCGAGCACGATGCCGTTTTGATCCATTACATAGAGGATGGGTGTGTTTTTGATGAACATGCCTTGCTGCGGGAACGTTGCGAAAGCGCTCGCCATCTCGATCGGGTAGACCTCGCTTGCACCGAGCGTGAGAGCGAGGTACGGCTGTAGGTTCGATGTAAGTCCCATATTCCTCGCCGTTCTGATGATCCGCTCAGGGCCGAGCTGGTTGCAGAGCCAGACGCTTGCGACGTTCTTTGATTTGATCATCCCCCAGGCGAGCGGAATCTCGCCCGCGTTAGAGTGATCGAAGTTGTGTGGGGTGTAGTACTTGCCGCCCCCGACAGGATATTTGGAAGGATTGTCGTTTATCCAGTCGGTCGTTTTCCATCCTTCTTCGAGGGCGGTTGCATAGTTGAACGGTTTGAACGCGCTGCCGGGCTGGCGGTATGCCTGGGTTGCGCGGTTGAACACGCTTTCTCCCTCGCCGACGCCGTAGGATCGCCCTCCAACAATTGCACGCACGTACCCGGTGTCAAGCTCCACGCAGACGAGCGCTGCCTGATGTACGTTGTGGCTCTTCTCGTGCGCGGCGATCTGTTTTTCAACAACGTCCTCCGCGATCTTCTGCATTTCCGTATCGAGCGTTGTAATTACTATGAGCCCCTGGCGCAGCACCTGATCATGTCCGTACTTCTGATACAGAATTTCCCTTACATAACTCGTGAACCACGGGTAAAGAAGGGCATCGGGCTCCTTCTCCTTTGCGAGAACGATCGGTTCGCTCAGTGCAGCTTCGATTTCGTCGTATGAAATGCTTGAAAGGTCGAGCGGCATGCCTGAGCTTTCAAACTCTTGTTTCGAGCGCCTGAGGTTGTGGAGCACCTTGTTACGTCTTTCCTTGGCACCGTCGGCGTTTCTGAAGGGGTTGAGGTCTGAGGGCGCCTGCGGAAGCCCGCTTATCAGTGCGCATTCGGCAAGCGTAAGCTCATCCAGGTTCTTTCCGAAGTAGGTTTCGGCAGCAGCGTCAACACCGTAAGCGCCGGCTCCGAGAAAGATGTAGTTAAGGTAATACTCGAATATGGCTTCCTTTGTGTATTTCTCTTCCAGGCTCTGTGCGAGAAGGATCTCGTGCGCCTTGCGGTTGATGGTTTTCTCGTACTTGATATGGGGAATGAATACGTTCCTGACAAGCTGTTGGGTGATCGTCGACGCGCCTTCCTTTATACTTCCAGCTTTGACATTTGTGATCATCGCGCGCACCATCGCGATAATGTCGTATCCCTTGTGATGGTAGAAACGGGCATCCTCCGTTGCGAGAACGCAAAGCTTGAGCTTTTCCGGTATCTCGTCGAGCTTCACGTACTTCCTGTTTCGTACGAATATATTCGCCAGAAGGGTTCCATCGCCTGTATTCGGGTCGTAATCGCTCGCATAGATCTTAGTGGTCTGATCACTCTTGGGTAAGTCTTCGCTGAGTACGATTGCCTGGCTCTCCTGGATTTCAAGAACGGTTTTATAGAGCAAGTACAAATAGACTATGAGCGTGAGGAGCGACAGTGCCACAATCACGAAAAGAGCGTTTCTTACAATTACAAGGATTCTACGCATTGCTACTCACCCGCGCCAAAGACGCGTGAAAGGTATATTCTAACATAGGAGCAGGATAATCCCGTTATGAAAGGGCTGACAACTGACCGTGAGGATGGAATGGATCTTCAATGGGGACGCGCTTTCCTTCTTGTGGCTGTTTGAGTGCCGGCACATTGTGCTGATGCGTACAAGCGCGTTTTATAATAAAAAGCTTCTCAGCGCTTTACATTACGCAGAATTTGAGTAATATAGCACAGCCTGACTGACTGGTCAGTCGCAATTCGCGGTGCGGGCTTTTGGCCGTACTTCGGTTGGCCAGCGGAAGGAAAAATTGTCTGGAGATTGGATGGTTATGGAAGATCAGAAACCGGATTCCGTAAGGCATTCGGAAGAGGAATCGAGCGCCAAGTTATCTGAGTCGGAGATATTCGCACTGCCCCCTAAAGAGGAGATGGACACGCGCGAGAAGCTCCTTTATGCAGCGGCGGAAGTTTTTTCGGGAAAGGACTTTCACTCGACAAAGCTTGAGGAGATTGCAGAGCGTGCAAAGCTAGCAAAGGGCACGATCTACCTGTATTTCAAAGATAAGACCGATCTCATTTTGAGCGCGGTCGAGTTTTTCAGTGAGAAGCTGATTGAGAGCATCAGGCTCAACCTTGTCGGCATCAACTCACCGATGATGAGGCTGAGGATTCTGATACAGCAGTGGCTTACGGTTTCCCTGCGGTACCACTCAAACGTCAGGGGGTTGCACAGCCTCGTTCACATCCTGCCCGCTGAGCATCGCATCAAACTCATCAAGCTCAGAAAAATGCATAAGGATTTCATATACGAACACCTCTCCGCTATTTCCGAGCGCGTGGGGAAAGGTACTCTGAAACGGTCGATTGATCTTCTTTCGGAGATGATACTCGATGCGATGGTGGGTTACGTTTCACGAATAGACGCAGAGGAGTTCAGGGCGGAAAACTCTCCAGAAAAGTACGCGCGCTTCCTAATTGATGTCATCTTGCCGCATCACGAATGGCTTAAGGAGAAGGTATAGCTATGGTTATGAAATCGAAGGTAGGCAGGTGTGTTCTTGGCCTGGTCGTATCGGTTGTTGTTATGGCTGCCTTCATCGTAGGATCTTCATCAGGTGCTGTGGCCGAGGATTTCGGGGGTTTGTCCACAACGCTCGATGAGTGCATAGCGATTGCGCTCGAACGGAATTACAGGCTTCAGGCGAAGCGCGCCGAGCTTAAGGGCGTTCTGCTTCAGGCCGATGCGATAGGCATAGCGATAATGCCCAAGCTCGACTTGAAGGCCGGCGCGACATACACGACACCTTTATCGGAGGGATTCGATATCGGTGAGATGTTCCCGCAGGAATTCTGGGACGAGGTCGGTGGCAGGCCTGAAGATAGTGGTTACGGAGAAATGGATGAGGTGCAGACGAACTGGGGTGCGACGCTTTCTGCTGCGTACCCATTTATCACGCCGTACGCTGAAAAAGCGATCAAAAGCGAGCTGAAAGCGAGGAAGGAGGAAGTGCTTTCGATTGTGGATGAGGCGCGCGGTGCGGCGACCGCGGCCTACATGAACGCGCTTCTCAGCCAGCGTTCTCTCGAAGTGGCGGAAAAATCGTTGGAGCTTGCCGAGGAGCAGCACAGAAACGCTAAGCTGCGCTTTGAGAACAAGGTTGCGCCGTGGTTCGAGGTGATTCAGGCCGAAGTTGCAGTGTCGCTTGCGAAAGAGAAGCTCGAACAGTCTAAGAACGCGAAGAAGAATTCGCTCAAGGCGCTTTATCTTTCAATGGGGCTTTCAAGCGGGCCGGACAGCCTGATTCTCGAACCGGACCCGATAGATGATATCGAGCGCGTGATCGCCGAGATCGAAAATACCGAAATGCCGGGATTTCCGGAGGCGTTCGTTGAGGAGTCCTACACGTACTTGCAGCTTGGCTATTCGATTGAATCACTGTCTAGCCAGATCTCCGCGAACCGCAACCTGCCCACGATTTCGGCCTATCTGACATGGCTCGGGCAGGATGGAAACCCGATGCAGGAGCCGAACACCTATGTACTGGGCGTAAACCTCAATTTCAGGCTGTTCGATTCCGGCGAGGCGAAGAATCGGATGGAGCAGCTTGCCGTTCAGAAGGAAATACTCGAAATAGGTCGCGAGGAGTATGCCCAGGGCTATCTCAACCGGCTGGAGGTGCTGTCGAACGACCTTCAGGTCGCGCTCTTGACATATGAAACGGCGAAAAAGACGCTTGAAGCTGCAACCGAAGGGCTCAAGATTGCCACGATAGGCTACAGGGAAGGGATTACCACGAGCCTTGAGCTCATGGACAGCAGAACTCAATATCTGAATGCCGATTTCAACCTTTTTGCAAAGAAAGTTGCGATTTTCCTCGCATACGACTCGATCAGGCAGGCAATCGGCTACGAGCGCTATCGGAAGGTTGCAGTCGTTGATGTCCCGGTGGATGAGCCGGAACCCGAAGATACAGCTCAAGAAGGCGAGACAGTCAAGCCGGTGCTTCCAGCAATCGAAATCGGTCGTGAATCGGAGTAGAAATAACGATGAAAAAAATGATTTTAGGTAAGAAAGCGGTTGTGCTTACGATTCTGCAGTTCTTCGTATTTGTCCTGATTGCCCCCTTATCCTTTGCAGGATGCAGTCAAAGCGGCGATGAGCAGCAGGATGACGAACAACTGATGACTGTCGAAGTTGTCACACCCATCAGGCAGCCCGTTGTGGAGAGAGTATCGCTCACGGGCACGATAAGGGCCGAGCACAGCAGTCTCGTTGCCGCGAATATGGGCGGAAAGGTCAAGACAGTTTACGCGGATGTCGGCGACCACGTGAAGAAGGGTCAGCTTCTGATGAAGCTTGAAACGAGCGCGCTCGACTCGCAGTACCGCCAGGCAAAGGCTCAGCTTGAAATGGCGAAGCTTCAGCTCGCGGTTGCTGAAAAAGGGGCGCGTGTTGAGGAGATCGATCAGCTTCACGAGCAGGAAGCTGCGTCTAAGACGGCGTATGAAACAGCAGAAGACAACTACGAGCGTCAGAAAAAACTGTTTGAAGACGGTGTTATTTCGGAAAGCATGCTCGACCAGGCGCTCACGGCTCGCGATTCTGCGAAGGCTGCCTACGAAAGCCTGAAGCTTTCTTTGAAGATCGCACAGACAGGAGCACGCCCGGAAGATGTCGAGATTCTCAGGCAGTCGGTCGCCGGCGCTGAAGGCCAAGTTAATGCGATGTCTGCGACGATCGGCTATGCGAGCGTGAAGGCGCCGTTTGACGGCGTTATCAACAAGCGAAACTTCGAGGTGGGAGAGTTTGCCGGAACGGGCAAGGCCATTTTTGAGATTATCGGCGAAGGCAGAAGGAAGATCGTTGTCGATGTGCCTGCAACGCTGATAACCCAGGTTTCTAAGGCGGATGACATCATCGTTCGTCTGGCAGGAGAAACCCGCAGTGGAGCGATATACAAGGTTCATCCCGCAATAAGCGAGATGACGAGAACAGGCGTCGTGGAAGTTGTCGTAGATGATGAAAGTGATCTTATCGTGGGCGGATTCGTTGAGATTGAGTTTTCGACGACGATAGCTGCGGATGTGCTCACACTTCCTGTCAGGTGCGTACTCAGCCCGGATAATGAGCCATATGTCTGGGCGGCAAACGACGGCGGAACGGTCTCAAAAATGCCGGTCGTGCTCGGCGCGGCATCGAGGCAGGTCTTCGAGATCAAGGATGGTCTTTCGGGCAGTGAGCGGGTCCTGATCGTCGGACAGAATCTCGTGTCCGCCAACGCCCGGTACGAGGTCCGCGAGTACAGGGGCGATTCGGCAATCGGCGGGAAGGAGGATGCGTAAGAATGAACCTCTCCCGCATCGCCATTGCGCGCCCCGTTTTTGCGATAATGCTCCTTGCATTCTTTGTTGTAGTCGGTCTCGTAGCGCGCTCCAAGCTGAATATAGACATATTTCCGGATATCAGTGTCCCCATCGTCACGATTATGACGCCGTACTACGGTGCGGCTCCGGACGAAATCGAAACTCTTGTAACGAAGAAGATCGAGGATGCGATAAGCTCGATCAGCGGCATTGACGAGATTAGTAGCACGAGCTATGAGAGCTACAGCATCATTGTAATATGGTTCGTTCTCGAAAAGGACATTGCCGACGCCGCGCAGGAGGTGCGCGAAAAGGTTGCGCTCGTTGCGAACGAGCTTCCGGAGGAAGCGGAAGATCCGAAGGTCTCCCGCATAGATCTCAATGCTATGCCGATTCTCCACTACGGTGTTACGAGCAAGTCGATGACCGAGGTCGAGTTGCGCGACTGGGTTGACAAGAACGTTAAGACCGAGCTTGAGCGCGTTGACGGCGTGTCCCAAGTGATGATCACGGGCGGGGCTGAGCGCGAGATTCGCGTCGATCTCGACAAGGCGAAGATGGAGGGACTCGGCATAAGTCCGGACAGCGTTCGGATGGCGATGCGGCTTACAAACTTTGATTACCCGGCAGGCAATGTAATCGAAGGCGGCCAGGACATCAGCCTGAAGGTGAAAAGCCAGTTTAATCATATCAACGATATCCGCGACACACTGATTCCGTATGCGGGCGGATTCGTTAGGTTAGACGAGATTGCGGATGCTTACGACGGTGCGAAGGAGCAGGAGTCCATCGTGCGCGTGAACGGTAGCTCTGCCATCGCGATTGCCATTTCGAAGCAGAGCGGTACGAATACCGTGGCGGTTGCGGATGCAATCGTCGAGAAGGTGGAGAGTCTGCGGAAGTCTATTCCGCCAGGCGTCAGCATCGATCTTATCTTTGACGACAGCACCTTTATCAGAAGCTCGATCAACGATATTTTCCTCACGATAGCGATCGCGGCGCTAATGGCCACTTTCGTTGTGCTTCTGTTCATCGGAAGCGGGAAATCAACGCTCGCCATCGCGCTGGCAATTCCTATTTCGCTCGTGACGACGTTCGCCCTTTTTATGTGGGCAGATTTCACGATCAATTTCATGAGCCTGATGGCGCTCGCCGTTGCGGTCGGACTCGTGGTGGACGACGCCATCGTTGTGACCGAAAACATCTACAGACACTTGGAGATGGGCAAGAAACCACTCCAGGCGGCGTTGGAAGGCGCGACCGAAGTGACGGGCGCGGTCGTCGCGTCGATGCTTGCGATTGTGGCAGTTTTCCTGCCCATAGCCTTCATGGAAGGCATCATAGGCCGATTCTTCAGGGAATTCGGACTCGGTGTAGCGTTTGCGATCCTTATAAGCAACGTGGTCGCGCTCGTTATGATTCCGGTGATTCTCGGCTACCTGTATCATCGCGATATGACCTACGAGCAGCTCAAAAGCCGCAGGTTCGCGCTCGCCAAGTGGTTCGATAAGAAATACAAGCCAATCGAGGACGCGTTTGTTCGTTCCATTTCCTGGGTGCTCACGTACAAACAGACCTATTTCAAGATCGGCAGGTTCGGGTTCGGACCGACCGGCAGAAGCGTCGTGATCATTGCTGCGTCGTTGGCTTTTCTTTTCTCGATCGGCCTTGCAACAAAGCTCAATATGGGGTTCGTCCCGCGGATGGATGTCGGACGCGTGACGATAAGTGTTGAGCTTCCGCCCGATGTCGGGCTCGATGAAACCAACCGCGTTGTGAAGTTGATCGAGGACCGTATCGGGCATTCCGAAGATATGATTGCGGTTTACGCTGAAGCCGGGACATCGAAAGGTGGCGCAGTTGAGAAGAACAAGGGCCTTATCCGAATTCGGTTCGCTCCAAAGGACGAGCGTGATTTCACGACATTTCAGGTGGCGGCGGATCTTCAGAAGGAGCTTGCGGACATCCCTGGAGCGACGATTCAGGTGAAAGCGATTTCTGGCGATGAACAACGCGGTTCGGATTTCAGGGTGCAGGTCGTCAATCCGGATCGCGAAAGCCTTATGAGTGCGGGCAATCTCCTTTTTGCCAAGCTTGGCGAGATCGAGGGTGCAGCGGACGTGGATCTGTCCGTGAAAAGGGGAAAGGTCGAGGTCGCGTTCAACCCGGATTTCCAGCGCGTGGCCGATCACGGTCTTACACCTGTCGGGATCGCCCAGCAGTTGAGCGGATATGTCGAGGGTTTCTACCTCGGACCGTATCGGGAGTTGGGGGAAGAATACGACATCACGATGTATATGCAGCCAGAGAAAACCGATACGGTAGAGAAACTGAGGAACATTCAGATATGGAGCCCCGGTCTTTCGCGATTCGTTTCGCTGAGCCAGCTGGCCAACCCGCAGATAATATCCGGCGCGGTTCGACGCGAGAGGTTCGATAGAACCCGCTCGGTCGAGCTTTCATGCAACATCGCTCCCGACAGTCCGCGCGGCGTCGGCGATATCCGGCAGGACTTTCTCGCAGCGGTCGGCGAAACCGAACTTCCATCCGGCACAGAGATAAAATTCACTGGCGAAGCGAAGTGGTTCGATGATATGGTTGTTCAGCTCGGAACCGCAATGCTCCTTGCGATAATCTTCATCTACATGGTTCTTGCAAGCCAGTTCAATTCATTAGTCCATCCGTTCAATATCCTGCTTACGGTGCCGCTTGCGATTGTCGGCGCGATAATCGCGGCTTTTCTCACGGGCACGTCGTTCAACATAATGAGCTTCATGGGCGTGATTATGCTAACAGGGCTTGTCACAAAGAATGCTATCCTGCTCATAGATTTCACGAATCAGCGCATAAGAGGGGGGATGAACAGGCTTGACGCGCTCACCAGCGCCGCAAAAACGAGACTTCGACCGATTCTTATGACCGCGCTCACGACGATCGTCGGGCTTATCCCGGTCGCAATCGGATTCGGCGAGGGAGGCGGTTTCCGTGCACCGATGGGCATTGCGATTATCGGCGGCATGATCGTCGCGACCTTCCTCACGCTTTTCGTCATACCGATCGCGTATACAATCAGCGACGATCTGACAAAGAAGATTCTCGGACACCGGATCGGAGTGAATAGCGAGAAGACGGCAGATGGGGAGGATGGAAAGGAAGCCGGTACTGAGATGTTGGACTGAATGCATTTCTGAAATGCTAAATGACCGATTCGCGGGGTAAAATGAGACGGTGAATCGCCATGGTTCTTAAACCGGCAGTGCGAATAATTCTGGTTACACTTGTAATCTTCATTACTGCCTGCCCGAATCAGGGCGGCGGCGGCGGTGAAAACGGTGCAATCGACGAAGCGCACGTTTCAGGCGGAGTGACAGCCGATGATGATTCGGGTGATAAGCTCGAGCTTCCACGCAAGGTTACGCGCGCGATGGATTTTCCCGCGAGTTTTACGCTCGAAGAAGTTGTCGAAGCCCGGACAGGCGTGCATATCATGTACACCGTGAACCCGCCGAAGACACAGGAGATCGCCCAGATGCACATTGCCGATCTCGAAACCAGGGGATACACGTCCGGCGATAATCCCAGCAGAATTCTTGAAGGCGTGGACTTCAGCGGCGGCGAATTCCTGCGCATTCATATCAAGGTTACAGAGGACTACGAACGCGGCACCGTTGTAACGATCGATATAGAATATTAGGCAAGACAAAAGCGCCCGCGGATGCAGACCGCCGGTTAGGGCGCTGCCTCAGCGCTCAGTGGATGAGCGATATCGGGGAGCATATCTGAAACCAGATCACACACACTGCGAAGGAATTCTCCGTCAACGTCCCTAAACGGCGCGTGCGTGTGGCTGTCGATGTCGAGTTCACCCGCGAATTTGCCCTTTGCGAAGATGGGCAGGACGATTTCGGACTTCACCGAAATGCTGCAGGAAAGATAGTTTTCCTCTTTTGATACATCCTGGACAACGATCATCCTTTCCAACTCGGCAACCTGCCCGCATACACCTCGCCCGAAAGGAATGTGTGTATGTTCGGTGCTCTCTCCAGCGTACGGCCCGAGGATCAGCTCGCGCGGGATTTCGGGGTTGATAATGTAGAAGCCGACCCAGTCGTAATGCGGCACTGCATCCTTCAGCAGCCTTGAAATCAGCCTGAGTTTGCCCTCTGATTTCCCGTGCTCGCCAGCGATGCGCTCGACTTCCTGATAGAGCTCCTTAAAAAAAACATGTCCGCTTTCCATATAAATCACTCGCGCCGCGCGCTTGCGGGATTCTCCGCTTCGTCGCTTTTTCACAATTTGTTTCGAACGGGCTACTCGCGCTGGCCGAGCAGGCTGTCGTACATATAGAGGGCGCTTATGTTATCGCCGATCTTTTCGAGCTTGTCAACGATGTCCATAGCGGTCGCTTCTTCCTCGACCTGCTCACTGACGAACCATGCGAGCATATTCTCGGTGGGAAGATCGCCGTCTTTGCGTGCAAGCTCGACGAGCTTGTGAATGCAGCTCGAAATGTGGCGCTCGTGCTTGTATGCCGCTTTGAACGCTGCGAGTGGAGAACTCCAGTTCACCTGGGGCTTTGGAAGTGCCTCAAGCTCGACGCGTCCCCCGCGATCGTTGATATACTCACTGATCTTTCCGGCATGGCTGATCTCTTCCTTCCACTGCTTGTACATCCAATTGGCCATTCCGTCAAAACCCTCGGCCTTGAAATACGTGTTCATCGAGAGGTACAGGTAAGCCGACGCAAGTTCTTCGTAGACTTGCTTGTTGAGTGCTTTAAGCATCTTGTTCATTTTCTTCTCCTTAATCAGATCAAGTGTAACTCAAAACGTTAAATCGGTCGCTCAATCGAACATTCGATTATAGAACCGAGTTGACAGCATCAATGACTTCATCGTAATTCGGCTCATCCGCAACTTCTTTGACAAGCTGAACATAGCGCACAACGCCTTCACGGTCAACTACAAAGACGGTGCGCGCAAGAAGCAACAATTCCTTGATAAGGACGCCGTACTTCCTGCCGAACTCGCGCTCGCGATAATCCGATACGGTTACGACGCGATCGATGCCTGCACCGCCGCACCAACGAGCCTGCGCAAACGGCAGATCGGCGCTGACCGTGAGAATAACCACTTCGTCGCCCATCTCCGCAGCTTTCTTGTTGAATGTGCGAATTTCCATATCGCATACCGGAGTATCGAGCGAAGGAACAGCCGTCAAAACAACGACCTTGCCCCTGTAATACGACAACTTGACAGGCTGCATTTCGATGCTGATCGCCACAAAATCAGGCGCTATCGATCCAACAACCGGCATATCGCCCAAAAGCGTCAAAGGATCGCCCTTAAAAGTAACAGCACCATGATTTTCGTTCACTGAATTTCCTCCGAAATCGGTTCAACACTAAAACA
>JAGGVC010000077.1 GCA_021158185.1 bacterium
GCGCCTTCCTCGATCCTCCATCTCGGCGGCAGGTCATCGCCGTAAAGGCTTTGCAGCTCCGCATATTCGCCGCCGTCGGCCATCAGTTCTTCGTGTGTGCCCTGCTCGATGATGTGTCCGTTCTTCAGAACCACGATTTTATCCGCCTTTCTCACGGTCGAAAGCCTGTGCGCCACGACTATCGTTGTCCTGCCGTACATAAGCTTGTTCAGCGCGTCCTGCACCTTGGCCTCGGTTATCGTGTCCATCGCCGCGGTAGCCTCGTCGAGGATAAGCACCTTCGGATCCTTCAGGAGCGCCCTTGCGATGGCGATGCGCTGCCTTTGCCCGCCCGAAAGCGTCATGCCCCGCTCGCCCACGATCGTATTGTAGCCCTTTGGGAATTCCATTATGAAGTTGTGAGCGCCCGCGCTTTTGGCCGCATCGAGGATATCCACATCGTCCGCATCCAACCGTCCGAAGGCTATATTTTCCCTTATCGTGCCGTGAATCAGCATGTTTTCCTGGCTAACGATCCCGATCCGCGCACGAAGGCTCGCGAGCTTGACGTTGCTTATGTCGTGCCCGTCTATCATTATCCGTCCGCTCGAACGCTCGTAAAAGCGAGGAATGAGATTCACGACAGTGGTCTTCCCGCTCCCCGATCCGCCCACGAGTGCCACGGTCTGCCCCGGCTCGATCCGCAGGTTGAAGTCGTTGAGCACTTCCTCGCCTTTGTGATAGTGGAAGTTCACGTGTTCGAAGACGATGGTTCCGTTCACGTCCGGAAGATCGTATGCATCAGGCGAATCCTGGATGGCAATCGGTTCGTCGAGCACTTCGAAGATGCGCGATGCAGCCGAAGTGCCCGAATGGAGCGTAACGAATACGCGTGAAAGCTTGTTGAGCGGATTGGTCACAATCGCGCCGATTCCCGCGATTGCGAGAAAATCGCCGAACGTACTCATTCCGTGAATTATCTGCAGGCCGATTACAAGTATGATCGCAAATGGCCCAAGAAAGCCGATGAATTCGACGACCGGCAGGAGAAATGCAGTATACCGCCAGGATTTTACGAGCTCCTTAAGCGCGTTCTCGCTCACATCGTTGAACTGCTCAATCTGGTCGTTTTCCCGCCCGAAGCTCTGTACAACGCGGACCGTTCCTATCGACTCCGAAAGCACGGCTGTCACGTCTGCGATGAGCTTTTGTATCGTGTCGTTCACGCGCCTCAAGGCGCCTCCGAACGCCCGTAGCAGAAGGCCGACGACCAAGCTTGCGAAAAGAACAACGACTGCAAGTATCCAGTTGAGAGCAAAGAGGATGGCGAGCCCTCCCGCCACCATTACCGGTGCGATGAAGAAATCTTCGAGCGAATTCAGGACGACATTCTGGAGCGTAATCACGTCGTTAGTGATCCTGCTCATCAGGTCGCCCGTACGGCTTCTGTCGAAAAAACTGAAGTTCAGCCTCTGGAGATGGGCGAACAGATCGTTCCTGAGGTTCGTCGAGATGCGGAAAGCGACGTACGCGCTCAGAATCGTCCTGAAGTACTGGGCGATGGTTCTCAAGATCAGCGCAACAAGAAGCACCGCCATGATGACGAAGTACTTGTTCGTGTTCTGCTCATCTAGTATTACGACGTCGAAGATGTACTTGAAAGACAGCGGTATTGACAGCGTGATGAGCGCGTAAAACGCTGCGGCAACGAGCGCGTAGATGAGCTTTGTCTTATACGGTCTCAGGTATGCAGACCAAAGCCGCTTTACGATGTCTATTCGAACCGCGCCGCGGGAAGCAACAGATTTAGACGGAAACACCGACACAATTCAGTTTATCACGATTTGCCCGAATGAAACGTACTCTCCGTGCGGAGAGCACATCGAATCAAGTCGCTATTAATCGTCCTTCCAGTGCTTGATTGATTCGAGTGCTTCCTCGATCTTCCATTCGTCGGCCTTGAATCCGAAGTACTTCTCGTTGTGGCAGTTTGCACAGGCGTCCTTCGCTGCTGCCGCGGGCTTCTCTTTCATCGGGTTCTTCAGGTGGGCAGCAGCCGGACCGTGACACGCCTCGCACTGCACGTTGAGCAGGTTCGCGCTCTTCTTAGCGTCGATGAACTCGCCGTCTTCCCCGAAGCCGGTCACATGGCAGCCGATGCACTCGGTTTTCTTCTTCGCATCATCGGACAGATCGTCGTAAGCCGTGGCCATCCCCCAGGTTTCCCAAGCTGCAACCTGGTCCTTGTGACACATCTTGCAGGCTTTGCCGTTATCGCCTGCATAAGCAGGCTCTTTCTCTTCCTCGGCAACGGTCAGGTAAAACATCGCTCCAACGATTAAAAGTACCAATAAAGACACGAACAGCCAGTTACGCATATGCGCTCCTCCTAAGGTCAAAAACTCGTTTTAAGTATAACACAACCTGCATACTTCCGCCTGGAAAACCGCCGTCCATAAAAACCGGTTCAGCTGCCCGCTCGGCGGGTCAATCCCATCAACGTCGTGGAGCCGAGGCTTCAGCCTCGGAATGCGGATAGGCAGGCTGAATCCGCCATACCAAGTCCTGGTTCTACCGCGTCGAGCCGCGGATTCCGCCTGAAATCCACAAGTTTTTTTCGCAAGAGCAATCGGCCCGGCTTCCGTCGTAACAGCCGCAATCGGCCTTGGTTCCGTCGCAACAATCGCAATCAGCCTAGGGACGCGGGTCGCATGTGTACGCCGGGATCCAGTAAGTATTATAGCCTGAGCTTTCGTTTATCCTGATACGGATCATCCTGGCACAAGATGGTCCTTGCTTCACCGGGCCCAGCGATTGTTGCCAATGTACCCAACTTGACCCTGTTGACTTGTGCATCTGCATAGATCAGGTACGGCACATACTCACCCGAGCCTTTAACAGTAAACTTCCCGCTTGAGCTGTCAGAACTGTTGATCATGCCGGTTATGCTCGCGTCCAGGTTCACAATGTAGGCGTTTGTCCATCGGTCGTCGCTCTCGCCAACATCCTTGTTGGTTACTTCATTAGATGGCGGCACAATGTTCTTGTCAACATTCGGCCTGATGCCGTTTGAACCGTCACTTTCCCAATAATCCGTCATTTCAAAACCTCCAGAAATTTATTTGCTCTGGCTTTTTATGGCCAAAAAGCCTTAATCACAAATTGCTCCTTCATTCTTCGAAAGGAACGCGGGATGCAAAGTAAAGCGCATCTTCCTCCAAGTCTGTATATGCTATCCAAATACTGCCGTCTTGTGCGAAGATCATCGAGTTCGATTGGACACTAGC
Organism: bacterium; assembly: GCA_021158185.1. Lineage (GTDB taxonomy): Bacteria > 4484-113 > 4484-113 > JAGGVC01 > JAGGVC01 > JAGGVC01. The sequence continues at coordinate 3,267 of JAGGVC010000077.1, forward strand.
GTCTCCGTGAAGAAGGAGTTCGTACTGCCAATCGCCGTTTTTTCTGTATGCAAGAACGTATTGCTCGGGATCGGTGTCAATGAATATAACTACTGCAACTGAGCTTTCGTTCGAGGCGATCGCTTCCGTCCGTGATCGAAGCTCCTCGCCTGTATCGTACAGTTTTTCTCTCAGCCAGAAATCGCCGGTGTATTGCCAGATCCATGTTTTGTGTGAGATGAACTCTGAAGCGCATATGCAAAGCTTTTCTCCGCTTGAGGAACAAACTCTATGTTCGAACCAATCATTAGGATCCGGTATTCCGACAATCGTAGGCGTCCATGAGTCTTCCTGCTTTTCGAAGACGGTTACTGTCTCTCTTGCTCGAACTACCCACGGAATATCGCCCCTGTAGCCGAAGCACGAAAACCATGGATATATCTCCATGTCGATTCCAGTCGGCTCGTAGTTCCAGTTGACTCCGTCGAATACCGCGTATTTCGCCTCCGCGACATCGGTATAGAACAGTCCTATCCTCCCTTCCGGGTCGAGCGCGAGCA
>JAGGVC010000070.1 GCA_021158185.1 bacterium
GGGCGAATCGAGACGCTCGGCGTGGAAATCCGCGGCGACAGGCGCGGTATTCGCAAGCTTCGCCGCCGCGTGGGAATGGTGTTCCAGAGCTTCAACCTCATCCCGCGCCTTACGGTCATGAACAACGTTCTCCTGGGCAGGCTCGGCTACAAGGGCACATTTGCGAGCATGTTCTTCAGCTTTTCGCGCGAGGAAAGAGAAACCGCGCTCGCCGCTCTCGACCGCGTCGGTATCCGCGATCAGGCATCTAAACCTGCTAGCCAGCTTTCGGGCGGACAGATGCAGCGCGTCGCGATCGCGCGCGCGCTTACTCAGAATCCGCCGCTCATTCTTGCAGACGAGCCCGTTTCCAACCTCGATCCGGTGATCGCCAAGACCGTGCTTATGCATCTCGTTGAAATTTGCAGGGAAGACGGGCGCACCGTCCTTCTCAACCTGCACGCGGTCGAACTCGTCAAGATGGTTGCCGAGCGCGTAATCGGCATACGCGAGGGCGAAATGGTGTACGACGGCGATGTTTCAGGGCTTACGACCGAAGTTCTGAAGCGGATATACGGCGAGGAGTACACGGAATGACGCCTTGCAGGAAACTTTACTCGAATCGGAGCGGGTTGCGGCAATTCTCCGGCGCGCTCCGCCGATTTCCAGCCGATGCTGTGGCTGTTTAGCTGTGATTATGGGCGATAGAAACGAAAAACAGGCGAATATACCCGGTAGGAAGCCGAAACCTTTTCTGTTCAAGTCCGCGCTGTATGGTTTTCTCGTGCTTATCTTCGTCGCGTTCTGCGTCAAGAGCTTCATAGACACCGAGTTCTCGTTCGATTTTCTCAAGCACAAGGTAGTGATTATGAACGAGCAGACGGGCGAATCCGAGTGGGCGATGCGCTGGGGGGCGAGCGAAAGCACACTGAACGCGCTCAGCCAGATCGCGCATCCGGATTTGAGCTGGAAAGTTGTCAAAAAGCTACTTCTCGATATGTGGCTCACCGTCGAGATCGCGCTCGTCGGTACGCTTCTTTCGATAATTTTCAGCTTCCCGCTCTCGTTTCTCGGCGCACACAACCTGACGAAAGGCAACTTCGCGGGAAGGACCGTGTTTTTCATAACGCGGCTTATCTTCAACCTCGCGCGCGCGTTTCCGCCGATCCTTCTCGCTCTCCTATTCGTTCTGGTCGTCGGGGTCGGCCCGTTTGCAGGCGTACTCGCGCTCGCACTCCACAGCGTCGGGATGCTCGGCAAACTTTTCAGCGAGTCTATCGAGAACATCGACCAGGGGCAGGTCGAAGCGGTGGAAGCTGTGGGCGCGCATCCCGTTCAGGTCGTGTGGTTCGGAATCCTGCCGCAGGTTTTGCCCCAGTTTGTCGCTTTCAGTCTGTACCGCTGGGATATCAACATCCGAATGAGCATCATAATCGGCATCGTCGGCGCGGGCGGAATCGGCTTTATCCTCGACCAGTACATCAAGAATATGGCATACGACAAGGCTTCGACGGCGTTCCTGATCATTCTGGTCGCCGTTACGCTTCTCGACTGGGCGAGCACATGGTTCAGAACGAGATTCGATTGATGACGGGCAGGATTGGGCTGTTGACCAGATCTATCAGCCTGGGACGGAGCAGGAACCCTTTCTCGGAGCGATAGTCTAATGTGAAGGACGGCCTGGCTATGTTGAAATAGCTGTCGGCATCGGATATAATCAGGCGTATGGGAAGCATCAAGGATACAAGCGGCGTTCATTTCAGCTTCGAGTTCCTTCCGGAGCCGGAGTTCGACGCGTGCATGCCGGAGCAGTTCTTCGTACGTGCGATGCACTCGAACAGTGGTTTCTTCCTCACGGACGAGTTCGTTGCGCAGGCACACAGTCTTGACGCGGAAGAACTGATCGAACATCTTATGAATGATCTGGACAGGGAAAACGGCCATGATCCCAATCCGGTATTGATGCTTTATTACTTGTTCACCGATTTCGAAAACGAGTTTCCGCGCCTGATAATGATGAAGCAAAAGCGGAAATCACACAAGACGCATTCATAATCCAGGGAAGCGCAAGCTCCTCTGTTCCGAATGATCCCCGGCGTTGTCTGACGAATCATCGCGGTTGCGCGCTTGCAGAATCTACTCTATGTACAATCCTGCCAGGCCGTTCGGCTCGAGTTTGCGTTGCATACGGATAGCGGAGGGATCGATCGTCCGCACGAACATCTCGATCGTCACCGCCACGTTCGCATCCGCGAGGTGACCGCCGAAGATCGTGAAATCCTCGCGCCCAAGCACCGCGTGGCAGTGAATAATCGGCTCGTCGTCGCGCCAGGCGATGTTTCCCTGCAGGCTCAGGCATTCGAAGCAGCCTTCGAAGACCGTGAATACATACTTGCCGTCGGCGCCGGTGAAGTATCCGAGCTTCGGGTTTTCGAACATGCCGACGCCGCCGAGGATTGCGGCACCGTGAATCCGGTCGCGCTTCACCCAGTCCTTGAGCGTTTCGAAGAAGTTCTCGCCACGCTCGAACCTGATTGCGTAAGTACTGCTTTCCTGTTTGATTTGCATCGGTATCTCCTAGTCCTTGATTGCCATAGACAATGTGATTCTACCACAGGCGGGGATA
>JAGGVC010000032.1 GCA_021158185.1 bacterium
CATCGAAAGTGACTTCCGAGTTCACTACACCGCTTTGCGGCTGAACATCGGTTATATCTGGTGCTTCACCGGATACCGTCAGCGTGAATTCAAATGTATCCTCGCCGTAATCGTTGGTTACAGTCAGGCGGGCATCAGGATATCCGCCCACATACCTGAGCGTAACAGTTGGTGATGGTGCAGGGCTCGTATTCGGATATGCGCCACCGCCGAAATCCCAATCGTATGTTAGTGGTTCGGCCCCTGAAACGGATGCAGAGAACGTTACAGACGTGAACTCCAAACCGGATGTCGGCTCGACCGATGCGATGGTCGGCTCTCCCTCTACTGATACTACATTGCTTCGTTCGCCGGGTGTAAGATCAGCGCCAACCGGTTCAACAGCGACATAAGCGTCTGCGCCTTCAGGCAAAGTGACGGAGTAGGTCTTCGGGAATGATCCCTGATCGCCGTATGGAATTGCATCTCCGATTGGAGTGAAACCATCATCAAGTGAATCGGACGTGACGATCCGGTATTCCATTACATCGTTCAAGTAATTCTCCGCGATCGGCGTAATATCAGATATACCTACTTCACCGCTGTCATCACCGTCAATCCAGGCTTCATACTCATCGTCGCCGATGCCGTCGTCGGTTATAGCAAGGTAATTCTGCGCTATCGGCGTGATGTCAGAAATACCGACTTCGCCGGACAGATCGCAGTCCCCCGCGTTCACGTACGACCACGAGAGATCGCCGCTCGCCGGATCGTACGCGAGATCGGTGACGCGCCCGGCATCGCCCGTCGGCGCGGACGCGGTGAGCCTGCCGGATGCCATAAGCTTCGCCGCAAGCTTCGCGGCAAAGGCTTTCTTGAGAGCATCGAACAGCCCCGGATCGACATCCGGGGGCGCATCGAGCCCGGCGATTTCCCCCGCGACACCGCCCGCATCCTGCGATGGATGATTCCCGGCTTCAGCCAATAGAGATTCGGTTACGTCTGCGCCAGGTGCGCCGCCCTTGCACGCCGCTGAAAAAATAAGGATGATTGCGAGTAGTACAAACGGCATGAATGTGAGGCGGAACACGCGGTCGAATGCCATTACACGACCAAGCATTGTTATCACCACCAGAATGAAATTTATTCACACGATGAAACTAATTATACCATCACCTGAGATAAAACACAAGTGCGCGGGTTCATGGTATCCTCAAGGTGATGGAAGGTAACTGGCAGGTGCAGGTGTTTATATGGATGCTCGGTTCGTTCATTGCGGGCAGCATCCCCTGGGGCTATGTCATCGTGAAGCTCTTTTACAGGGATGACATCAGGCTCCACGGCAGCGGCAACATCGGGTTTACGAACGTGTACCGCCTGTACGGCTGGGCGCCCGGATTAATCTGCTTCGCGCTCGATATCCTGAAAGGCCTCGTGCCGGTTTTGATCGTCACGAGCATGCTCGGCGCGCCCATCGGAAATCCCGGCGAGTGGTTGCAGGCGGGAGTGCTTATGCTCGTATCGGTTGCCGCGATTCTGGGCCACGTGTTCACTCCCTGGCTCAAGTTCAAGGGCGGTAAAGGCGTCGCGACGGGGCTGGGCGTGCTGATCGGGCTTCTCGGCTGGCTGATCCTAGTTCCGCTTGCCGTGTTTCTCATCGTAATGCTCCCGACTCGCTACGTTTCGCTCGGCAGCATTACGGCTACGATTGCGTTTCTGGTGATGCCGTTCGTGATAAGACCCGTGTTCCACTATTGGCCGATGGGCATACTCGTGGCAGTCCTTGTCCTCTACACCCATCGCGAGAATATCAAGCGGCTTATCGCGGGCAGTGAAAACCGCTTCGACTGGAAAAGCAAAAAGGAAGCCTGAACGAGAAAGAAATAATGCTCGTTGGTTACGCTACTCCGCCTTGATCACCGAATCGCCGACCTGGATTGTGCTGCCAGCGGTTAGCGGCGTTTCTACCGTTATTCTGACGCCGTCCACGAATGTGCCGTTCGTGCTGCCGATGTCGCTTATCCAGCATCCCATCTCGTCACGGCGGATTGCGGCGTGGATGCGGCTTATGCGCATGTCGTTTTCGAGAACGATGTCGACCGTGACAGGCAGACCGTCGGGCGAGGATTCCTGCTTGGTGCGCCCGATGTAAGTGGCTTTTCCCACGGCGAGAGAAAACGATTGGCCGGCGTGGGGGCCGGAGGTGACCGCGAGCCTTGTGGGGAGTGCCGCAGCGTCGAATCTGTCCGCAAGTCCGTCGAGTGGAGGAAGTTCATCGTCGGGATACTCGGCGGGATGGCGTTCGCCTGTTCTCAATGCCCTCTCGCGGAACAGAATCATCGTATTGCCGAGCCAGAGGGCGTCGCGGTCGCGCAGCAAAACCTTGCGCACCCATTCGCTGCGAATCCCGATAGGATGGTCGCGCGTGAGAGCTTCGGCAACGTAGCCGTCGTTCGTCTCCTTGAGGATAGCGTGGTGCGGCTCGATGTTCGGGTCGTTCCTCAGCATTATGTCGTTGTCCTCGGCGCTGCCGATCGCGGCGTAACCGCCCGATACCGTGTAGTCCTTGCCTTCGAGAGGCGTGATCATCACCGTTACCCATACCGCGCGCGTGATCTTTAGATACGTGACGATGATAAGAACGATTGTCATAATCACCGTAAGAACGATGCCCGGCCAGGCGAGCCTTGCGAGAGCCTTGCCTAGGCCTGGGATGCGGTAGATCGTCTCGGCGGACGCAGCGATGCCGTAATAATCGGCATCTACGCGAGTGGTCACCATCTGGCCGAGGTTGTGCGTGTGTGGCGAGGAATACTCCAGCACGTACTCGTTTTCTATCTGGGTGATAATCTCGCGGTAGACGCGGTCGAGATCGCCCGGCGTCGGCGATTCGAGGAAGCGACCACCTGTACGCTCCGCGAGGCGCGAAAGAGATTGCGGATCGATTTGCTCGCCGAGCCCGAGAGTATAGATTGTCACGCCCTTATTCTCGGCTTCGGCATTCTCCTCGTAATACTGGATTGCAGAATTTATATCATTCGTGGATTGGTTGTCCATTCCATCTGTAAGCACGACGACGGCCCGACGGTAACCGTCCTTTTCGAGCGCGATTTCGAGCGCGTCGATGACCGCATCGTACATCGCGGTGCGCCCGATGATCCTGAGATCGTCAACGGCGGTCTTGAGCTTTTCCTTGTCGGGAGTGAAGTAATACTCGATTACAGGCACATCGCTGAAGCTGATCAGCGCCGCCACATCGTCATCGCCCAGCCTGTCTATGAAGGTTTTGAGTGCGTGTTTCTCCAGTCCCAGTGCGAGTTTCATCGAGACACTCGTATCCACGACGAACACCACTGCGAGTGGCGCTCGGCTCATCGGATCTGCGAAGATCGGCTGGCCTGCGGATATCCCCTCCTCGCTCATCTCGAAGTGCTCGGGCTTGAGGGTTTTTACGGGGTTTCCATTCTCGTCAAGCACACTGACATATGCCTGAACGGTCGGAAAGTGCTCCTCATCGGTGATAATCTGGGTTATCGTAAGCTGAATCTTGCCAGGCAGGTCTATCACCAGGGGCGGTCGTTCAACGATTTCCTCCGGCGTCGGCGGCTCGAGCGGTTTTTCGTCTTCTTCTTCATCACCGCTGGTCTGAGTGTTGTCGAAATCGCTCCAGATATCGTCGTCACTGCCGTTGCCATCATCATCGCTGCCGGAGTCTCCCCCATCGTCCGCCTGAAGGATTACGATCGCGCGCGCGAAAGCAGCGATATGCGCATCGATCGCGCATACCCGCGATATGGAGTATAAGGCTGAAATTCCGGCGAGTCCTGCTGCCGAATTGCCGCCGACCGCGTGTCCTGCGCTTGCGCCTTGAAGGAGCAATATGACGATGAAGGATAAGGCGAGTGCGATGCGGTTCATTGCGTTTCCTATTCCACCTTGAACGTCGTCGTGCCGATTACGAAACTCATGCCAGGAGTGAGCTTCGCTGTCGTGATCCTGCTTCCTGCGATCAGCGTGCCGTTCGTGCTGCCGAGATCCTCGATTTCCGCCAGCCCGTCCTCGTCGACGCTTATCTTTGCATGCGAGCGGCTCGATTGATTGTCGCCGGTGAGCTTGATGTCGCACGATTCCGAGCGCCCGATAATGTACTCTCCCGGCGCAAGCTCGAAAACCTCGCCCGAATGCGCCCCGCCGATTCCCACGATACGGCTCACCGGCTCAGGTTCGATCCCGGCCGCGGCCTGCGCCTGATCGCCATCGCTGCTTATCGTCTCCGGCATCATCGAGGGGTCGTCCCACACGCTCTTGTCGATTGCAGGCTCCGCGTCCCTTTCACGATACGGCGGCGGCTCGACATCGCCCTCGTACTGCGAGATGCGGCTCATCTCGCCCATCACCGGTCTGCCGAGGTTCATCTTGTCGAGAACGAGCCGGATCACGATGATGAGAAGGTATATCAGCCCGATCACCGCGCCGAGCCAGAACACCGTCGCGATGCTCCCGCCGCGCCCCATCGGCATTTTCATAAGGTCTAGCGAAAGGAAGTGCCATGCGGTCGCAAGCCCCGCCATAAGCGAGATTCCGCCAAACGCCCGAACGTAGTGGCTGTCGGCAACCTCGGCCACGAGAAGCACCAGGTAGCTTGCAGCGACGTAGCCGAAGACCGCGAGCGCATCGAGCGTGCCCTGCCGTCCGAGCACCTCGCCCATTCCGACGGCGTACGCGTAGCCGACGTACGCGAGCGTGATGCCCGCGAGTAGCGCAAGAATCCTCAGAAGCGGCTTGTTGTAGAAAACGATCATCGTCCTCTCCAGGGAGCGAAGATAACAAGATTGTAGCACGCACGAGTATTGACCGCGCCCGACGGGTTTGGTTCGCGGGCTGCCGGTTGACGGAATGGGATCGACGGTGGAGGATGTCGGATTGTGTGGGTGTGAATCCCCGCCTGCAAGCAAATGTGATCCGTATGGGATGTTGGCAGCCTCTAAAGTGGTTAAGCATCATCTGCAAATCTCCGCAAAGGCGATCAAGGATGCGCCCTTGAAAGGGCTTTGTATTTTGTTCGAGCGCTTGGAGTAAGCCGCTTTAGCGGCTTCTTGTCCTTTGTTCACGCCCGTTACGCGAAAGCGCAACGACAAACCCAAGACGGAGCTGAAGCTCCGTACTCCAAGCAAGCCTCGCTCGTAAACACCCATAGTTTGGACATCGCCGCTTCCACGAAGAATGAAATTTTCCATAAAAGAGAGCGCCGTTTCCACGGCGCCATCATTTTCTAAGACGCCTAAGTTACGGTTTCTTCCAGATATGCCTCGCAAGACAGCTGTATGAGAAACTCAGTGTAGAGCTCGTCAGAATCCAGCGCATTTAAAGCTGAGATTGCACACGGAAGCAGTTCCCTGCAAGTTTCGAGATCGCGCTGCGCGAAGGACAATGCCAGATCAATCGTTTCTTGTGGTTCGCCATTAGCGGGGAGCAGCTCGGCGAGAGATTGAGCCATAGCCAGGTCGCTTCTGATCGACGCGCACCACAGCATAGTCGCCAAGACGCTACGGACCTTCGAGGTACGGGTCTGTTGCATTTCGCTACTTAACCTGTATTCTGCAAAAGTTTTCTCTGCCTTCAGCCAGTTATCATCCGTTCGATCCAAGATATAGAGCCAGCTTCGGTAGTAGGAGAGATATGTGTAGTACTCGATACCTTGGTATTCTGTTCTCCACTCCTCAATAACTTTATTGAGTTGTTGCGAGTCGCATTTTTGAATCGCCTTCATCGCGCGGTAATGCGTGATCTGCCGCAGATTTCCCCAATGGGTCATTTTCAGAGCGGGAAGTTGCTCAAACATGGATTTACCTGATTTCTATCTCGTACCCGACAAAGCTCTGTGCCATATCATCCAATTGGGCAGTTGAGGGCAGTATATCAGGAGGTTCAATATCTCCATTCATATTCAAGGGCGGATAGGGGCTCACAACCGAGCGATTCGTGTAAGAATGGCCGAAAATGGATTCTGCCAGACTGCGGAGAGCATCATTCACCTCTTGAATCCAGTCATGCGGGGTATGTCCCGTACTGGCTATCGTATCCGAGCCAGACACATCGTTTTCCTCGAAAACCAGATTGCCCAACGAACTCATCTCCAATTCTGTTAGCACATGCATTGCCATTTCTCTCTCCTAATCCCTCAATTTGAAGGAAATGTTACAGAACAACACAATTAGCCCACGGTAAATCCTAGTACCGTCTTTGCTAAACATCCCTTCCAATGTGATCGCCAGGCAATCTTACATCATTATAACCTTACCTTCTATGTCCGCCAATTATCGAATCATGGATACATGAAATGACGAGCAATGTCCATCAAAACTCACTGCTCAAAGTGTAATCGCACTTATAGAATCTCGCGAAGCACCAGGTTGCCATCCGGGAACCCCAGTTGATTTTC